>JAFPYK010000075.1 GCA_017412265.1 Lachnospiraceae bacterium | reverse complement strand
ACCAACGAGTACCGCTTCGTGGAGATGGACGACGCCTACTCGACCGGCTCCTCGATCATGCCGCAGAAGAAGAACCCGGACATCGCCGAGCTCGTGCGCGGCAAGACCGGCCGTGTCTACGGCGCCCTGACCTCGCTCCTGACCACGATGAAGGGCCTTCCCCTCGCCTACAACAAGGACATGCAGGAGGACAAAGAGCCCGCCTTCGACGCAATCGACAACGTCAAGGCCTGCTTAAGCCTCTTCACCGGGATGTTCGCCTCGATGAAGGTGCACCCGGAGGTCATGGCCGAGAGCGCAAGGCACGGATTCACCAACGCGACCGACGCCGCGGACTACCTCGTGAAGAAGGGCGTGCCCTTCCGCGACGCGCACCGGATCATCGGGCAGCTGGTCCTCCTCTGTATCGACCGGCGCTGCTCCTTAGACGACCTGCCGCTCTCCGACTATCAGTCCCTCTCCCCGGTCTTCTCCGATGACATCTACGAGGCGATCTCGCTGAAGACCTGCGTCAACCTGCGCAACACCGCGGGCGCGCCCGGCGAGGAAGCGATGGCCGAAGAACTCCTTGCAAATGAAACATGGCTGGCTCAGTTCTGAGCCAGCCATTTCTTTGCATTTAACGCTCCGCAGCGGATCGCGCGCCTTACTCTTCTTCCAGAATGTCCGCGGCATCGCCGAGATCCATATAGGTCACCGACTTGACCGTCAGGTTCTTCATATCCTCTTCCTCGTCGAAGTTCATGGGATCCTTCACTTCTCCCTCGAAGACCACCTCATACATGAACGGTCCGTAATTCAGCCAGAACGTCATGTCCTCTGTGTTCGTCATAAAGCAGCTCCATCCTGCATCCATCAGCTCGCTGCCCTTCTTGCCGACCCACTGGTTCAGCTCCTCCTGTGTGGGGATGAGCTCCGACAGGTTCTCGATCTTCTCGATCGGAAGATCTGCCACCAGCTTCTGCTCCTGCTCGATGTGGTCCGTCGCCGAATAATCCAGATTCCAGATCTTATCGCACATCTCGCTCGTAAGCTTCGCCACCGCGCGATAGTAGATTCCATCCGATTCAAACACATAAACATATCGGGAATCCGAAGCCGTGCTCTGGCAGAAATCATACTCGAACAGGTCGCTGAGTTTCTGGAACTTCGTGAGATCCAGCGTCTCCGCCTCTTCCTTCGTTGTGGTCGTCGTGTTATCCGCCTTCGTCTGAGGCTCGCTGCCCTTCTCTTCCTTCTTCGCGCATCCGGCGAGCACCGCCAGCGCAAGCACGAGCACCAGAATCATCCATCTCTTCATTGCATTTCCTTTCCACCCAACTGGTAAATGATATCTCCTCGGGCACGCACAGATACGTCCCGCTCATTATTTTGTCATACTCTACCGGCTTTTTCAAGAGCTTTACCCGGCACCGGCTGCCGGCAGATCCTGATCCCGCCGGCCTCTCCTCACATATTCCGGTAAGCACCTCCGCGCAGCATCTTCTCCCGGAGGCCCTCCGCGCTTGTGAACCCCTGCCGGTCCAGCTCCTCTGCCGCCTCCGCGAGGGCTGTCTCAAACCTCCCGCAGACCTCGTCCAGTGCCCGCATCGCGGCCCTCTCAGCCAGACCGATCTCCTCGGCCGCTCGCACAAACGACGCTCTCGTGATCGCATCCAGGACCCGGTCCCCGCCGATCGCGAAGGCCATCTCCCTCGTGCTCTGGTCATAGACCGCCGTGCTCACGATGTCATAAGCCGGCGCCAGGGAGAGGCTCCTTAAGTCCGGCGCGTACAGGAGGGATATATTCTTGATGTGCGCGTCTGCATTGCCGATCAGCGCATAGAAGACGATCCTCTTCCACAGCCTCATGCGGTCCTCCAGCGGATTGCGCACCCGGGTTAAGAGGAGGTCGAACATCTGCTTCAGGTATCCCTCATCCGCGTGCTCGTACTTTCGCTGCGCCGGGATGCCAAGCGCCTGCGCGAAGTCCTCCTGGTGCAGCCGCAGCGGCCGCGCAAGCCCGCTCGTATAGATCGGTGTCTCCGGCATCTGCCGGTCAAACCGCTGCGTCGCGAAGAGCACCTCCGCGTCCGCGCCCGCCCCGACATTCACGATAAAGCTCTCGGAGATATCGATCCCGCAGCGCTCGGCCGTAAGGAGCGCCAGCTGCTCATTTGCCACGATCTCCCGGTACCGGATGTGGCTCTGCTTCACGATATGTGTGCTGGGGGCCGTCCCGTGCGGCAGGTACCAGGCGTCCCGCGCCTCGTCATAATACAGGCCTACCTTCCCCGAAGCCCCGGTCAGAGACAGATGCGCCTTGACCACCAGCTCCGCGGACTTGACCGCGCCCTCCGCCGCGAGATCCCGCATCTGGTCCGGCGAGACCCGCTCGTACCAGGCCTCCTCCTTCTCATTCTCCGGGGCGATGCGCACCGCGCCCAGGCATTCGCGCCCGAGCCCGTAGAGGATCGAGAGATAGTCCCTCTCATCCACGCGCATCCACTCTGCGACGGCCCTTCGCGTGAAGCCCTCCGGCAGCAGCCCGTCGAAGAAATTCGCGGTCTTCTCCGGGGAGAACGGCTCCTCCTGAAGCGGCAGCGACAGAGAGATGGCCGCGGCCTCCGGGTCCTGAAGGTATTCGCTCCCGTACCGGAAGATTGCCTCTCCCGGCGCCGCGCCGGCGATCGTCCCGACCCGCTGCCATACACCGTTTCGCTCGATCTTCACTGCATATTCTCTCACTGTCCGCCACCCCTCTCTGTCAATGTCACGTCAAGCCCCAGAAGGTTGGCCAGATAGATCGCCTTGCCGAGCTCCGCCGTCGGCTTCCCGTTCTCCAGATCCGAGATAAAGCTCACGCTGAACCCGGTGTGCTCGGCCAGCATCGCCTGCGTCACCCGCAGGCGCTTCCTCTGCTTACGCAGGCTTTCCCCGAAGGAAGCACTGTCATGAATCTTCATCAGTCCCTCATTTCTTCGCCGAACGGCTCATTTATCTCCATCGGGACACAAAAACAGCCGAACGGCTCATTTTCTTTTCCTCTATTATAAAATGAGTCGTTCGGCGAAGTCAAGTCCTATACGGAGTCTTACTCGGCTTTCTCAAATCTCTCCCGGTTGATCCAGAGCCCCAGCGCCGGGTTCGGGATGAAGAAGATCTCTTCCCCGTCAACCGTGTGATACCCGTAGCTCAGCTTCTCCGGATCGTATCTGCGGATCATCTCGTCATAATCCGCGACGCCGAAGCCGACGTCTCTCATCGCCTGCTTCATATCGTCGCGCACCGCGTACGTGATGCGGAATCTTCCGTCCGAAGACCCGTGAATCATATGCGCGGCCGCGCTCATATTCGCCCGGAGGTCCTCATTCTCCGGCTTGCGGAAGGCCTCCAGGATCCCCAGGCGCCCGCAGTAGCCGTACTTGCGGATCAGGGAGTCCATCGCCGGCTGCTCGCCGAAGCCCTCGATCGCAGAGCCCATGATCAGCAGCTCACCGTCGTCCGCCATCGCCATGCGCATCCGGTAGACCGCCTTATTGCCGAGCCACGTCGTCTTGAACTCCGAAGGATCCAGATAGACCACGCACTTCTTAAGCCCGGTCTCCACGTAATCGATGTTCTTCTCCTGCGCAAGCTTCACCGCCGCGTCCAGGCATTCCCTGCCCTCGCCCAGGAACAGGCCGTGCGTGCGGATCACTCCGCCCGGGGCCGTCGTCACCGTGAGCGCGAAGAGGATCGGCCGCCCCGCCAGATACCGCATCGAGTAGTCGAAGAGCTCCCGCACCGGCGTGTGGTCCCTGCCCATGATCCGCTCCATCCCGTAGACCGCGCCGACCATGTGCGACTTGTTGATCATATCCGCGCCGCCCGCACCGACGAAGAGGTTCTTCGAGTGGTTGGCAAGCCCGACGATCTCGTGCGGCACCACCTGCCCGACCGAGACGATCAGGTCATACGAAGGATCCATCACCCGGCGGTTGATCTCCACCTCGATCGGATCGCTCCAGAGCCCCTCGGTGATCTCCGCGATGAACTCTCCAGGCACCTCGCCCAGGCGCACCACGTCATCCCGGAAGTGGTGCACGATCATCTCCTCGTAGGGAATCGGGCCGTACATCTTGTCCCACTGCTCCCTCGTGAGCGGCGCATGCGTCCCCAGAGCGGGCATCACATCCACCTGCACGCCCCGCCCGGTCAGCTCCTCATACAGGATCGTCGTGATCTGTCCGCCGTTCGAGTGATACCTGGTAAAATCCGGCGGGATGATCAGCACCTTGTGCAGTTCTCTTCCCGCGATCGCCCCGAGAAGCGCCTCCCGGATCTGCTCCGCGCTCAGGCCTTCCTCACACGTTCCGACAACATGGATATCCTTCATCTTCCTCTTCCTTTCCTGCGGAGCCGCAGCTCCCTCACACAATCCGCACATAAAACAAGCCGGACGGCTCATCTCTCTGCTTTCGAGTATAAATGAGTCGTCCGGCATCGTCAATCGAGAGATTGTCCCAAGTCCCCGCCGGAGAGCCGTTACCGGCCGATTTCCAGCGTAAAGATCAGATGATACGCCTCTTCCTCCGTGCCCGCGTACTCCGGGTCTCTCTGACAGCTCATGCGGAGCCTGCCTTCCTCATATCCAAACGGTCGATAGGTGTCATCTGACATAAACTCCTCCGGAACCTTCAGAAGCTTGTTCCGTTTCGCGGAGAACGGACGGTACTCCTCCTGCGCCCCCGCGAAGGCAAGAATCGTGCCTGCGATCTGGTTGCCCTGGTGCGCCTGAAGCAGCATCGGCAGGTCCTTCTCCGTATGGATCCGGAAGCTCACCTCCCGCAGCACGCCGTTCTCCTCCCGGAACGAGAAGGCCGACGGAGCATTCGAAAACATCTCGGTGATGTCGATGACCACATCGCCTTCGTTTTTCTCCTTCTCGGTCCAGGTTCCGTCATCCAGAAGCACATAAGGCGAATAGTCCATCCGGTAATACGTGCACTGCCCGCGGAAGTTCTCGCAGAACTGCGCCGCGCTGATCTCCCCGCGGTTTTTCGGGAGCGCGCCCATATAAAGCCCCAGCCCCATCAACGCAACGAGGGCCAGCCAGCAGACGCAGACGGCCGCGTACCGCCACGGCTTCTCATCCTTCAGGACAAGCTCGCTCTCCTCCTCCCAGCTCAACGTCTCCTCCCGGTCGCACGCCGTGTAGCTCCGGTACAGCCGGATCACCGAATAGATCGGGATCTCGAATCCCAGTCCCATTGACAAGACTTCAAATGTCCTGGCAAATGCGTCCCGATACGTCAGCCGCTCCCCCTCCGGGTCCGTCACACGAAGCCCCAGCAGCCATTTGCCGGGCGTCGTCCCGAAGAAATGTAAAAACACAGGCTCGATGACCAGCATCAGAACCATCACGACGACGATATCCAGAATCCGCCCGCCGGCGGCCCTCTGCTCCAGATTCACATGGAACCCTGCTCCGAGGGCAAAATGCCAGAGGGCTGTCAGGATCTCCAGGTCCGTCATCCTGGCAAAGAAACGTCTCCACGGAGCCCTCACCACCGGAAGGCGGTCGCTTAACTCCACTTCCTCCGTGCGCTTCTCCTGCTCGCGCAGCAGCCCAAGATACCTCTCAGGGTCCATCGAAGCGAAGCTCGCCCGGTCCTCGCAGATCTGCCGGCAGACCCTCTCCGCGGCCTGAAGAGCATATCTCTCCTCCCCGATCGCCTCGACCCTCTCGCGCGCGGTTTTCTCAAGATCCGCCTCTCCTCCGATCATTCTCCGGATCTTCTCCAGCGAGAAGCCCAGAATCCGGCACAGCTGGATCTTCATTAACAGCCCGAGGTCCTCCTCGGAATAGTCCCGGTACCCGTTCTCGCCCCGCGCCGGATGCAGCAGCCCTTCAGCCTCATAGTATCGAATATTTGCTCTCGAGATCCCAGAAGCGCTCTCCATCTCCTTGATTGTCATCGATACTCCCCCCTTTCGGCTTCAGCATAAACCTTCAAGTCCCTTGACAGTCAATACCCTCAGGGCAGAAAATTCATTTTCTGCAGCAGGCTCCTCATCTGCCGCTCCCCGCGGCACATATAATATGAGCCCGTGCGGAAACATGCACAGGCTCATCCGTTCTTATCCCTTGCTCTTCTCGGCCTTCAGCGCCTCCGCGACATCCGTGAGCATCAGCATCGCGAGATGCTCATCCGTCACTTCCTCCAGCCCCGCGATGCGGTTGGCCTGGAACGAGATGGCCTTCTCGAAGATATTGCGCACGGTTCTCGCGTTGCCGAAGTCCTCCCCGCGGTGCTCGTACATCTCGTCGAGCTCCCCGTGCAGGAACTTGCCGGCCTCCTCCTCGATCGTGTAGCCGTTGCTCTTGCAGAAGCGCTCAAAGATCCGGTACATCTCATCGCCGGTATAATCCGGGAAGAAGATGTATTTGTTGAAACGAGACTTCAGGCCCGGGTTCGAGTCGATGAACTGCTTCATCAGCTCAGTATAGCCCGCCACGATCACCACCAGCTTGTCGCGGTGATCCTCCATATTCTTCAGGATCGTCTCGATCGCCTCGCGCCCGTAGGCGTCGTCCGTCTCCTCGCTCGCCAGCGCGTACGCCTCATCGATGAAGAGCACGCCGCCCATCGCGGAATCGATCACTTCCTTGGTCTTGATCGCGGTCTGCCCGACGAATCCGGCCACGAGCGAGCTCCGGTCCGCCTCCACCAGCTGCCCCTGCGGCAGCAGGCCCATCTGCTTATAGATCTTCGCAACGAGCCGCGCGATCGTCGTCTTGCCCGTGCCGGGATTGCCCGTGAACACCAGGTGGTACGAGATCTTCGGCATCTTCATGCCGCGCTCCTCGCGCAGCTTTGCGACCTTGATGAAGTTCAAGAGGCTGTGGATATCCTCCTTGACCGTGTCAAGTCCCACCAGCGAATCCAGCTCCTCCAGGAGCTCGTCCAGCGTCTTCTCCGGCTCTGCGGGCTTCTGCTCCTCCTTCTTCTCCTCCGCCTTCTGCCCGGAGCCGGCCTCCGCGGTTCCGCCCGCCGGCTTGACCCCCGCGTTCGGGTTCGGGAACATCCCGGAGAAATCCATCGAAGGGATCTTGCCTCCGCCCAGCAGCCCGTCGGTCTTGAGCGAATCCAGGAACTTGTTGTTGAGCTCCAGCATCTCGCGCAGCGAATCGTCCACCAGAGAGGCCCCGCCGTCATTCGGCATCTGCGGCGCAGCGATCTGCGGCTTGCCCAGATCCCGCATCAGCTCCGTCACCGTCTCCGCTTCCTTCACGGTGAAATCCCCGTTGACAAATGCGAGCGCCGTCAGCAGGTTATTCACCGACTGGCGCATCCGCTCGAGCTCCGCGCCCGTGTGCTTCCCGGCCTCCATGTACTCCCGGATGCACGCCGGAAGCGCCGGATTCCCCTTGCCGACGCGCCGGATCTCTGTCCCGATCTGCCCGCGGCTCTTCGCCTCGCCGGTGATCACCGCCACCGCCTGCACATAATCATCCGAGGAGAAACGCCCGTCGCTTCCCCAGATCCGGTAAGCCGCCCCGAGCACATATCTCTCCAGGTCTGCCTTGCTCTCGGCGTCGTCCGCCCGGCTGATCACCAGCTTCTTAAGGTCCTCATAATCCGCCCGAAGTGTCAATGCATCAATCATAGTTCTCTCCAATCTATCATTCTACAGCTGTAGCATAATCTTCCACGTTCCAGGCTTCCTCCGTCAGCAGGTGCGACACATGCGTGCAGCGGATGCCCGCCTCATTGGCCAGCAGAAGCGTCCGGTAAGTATCCTCGACAAGCTCGCACTCCGAGATCTTCGCGCCTTCCCTGGCCGCGATCTCCCGGATGATATCCACCTTCTGCGCGTCCTCCTCCGGTCCGAGAAGCTCCTCGAACATCCCCGGGAAATGCTTCTCCAGGAACACCAGCTTCGAGCTCCTCTCCTCCGGCAGCTCCATCGTCGAGAGCGCATAGAGCTTCGCGCCCCGCGCCCGCAGCGCCTCCGCATACCGCTTCACCGGCAGCACCGGCCGGCACTCCGCGTACGCGTCCTGCGGATGCTCCCGGCAGAACGACATCCAGCCCTCCTTCGGCCAGCCGATCCCCAGCGACCCGTTCTCCATCCGGTAGAGAGGCGCCGAGATCGTCCCGTCAATGTCAAAAAAAGCCAGTCGAATCATACTATCCCTATCCTTCGTCTCCAATATCTCATGCAATCCATATGATACCACATTCCTCTTTGCCGGGCAAGAATCTTGACAATCTTCCCGCCTCGCGCTATCGTAAGATCAATAGGAACTTCGTGAAATGAATACCCCGGCCTTCTGCCCCGCAGCCGGCCGACGGAAAGGAGATTATCTATGAAACGCTCTCTGATCAACGCTAACATTGAGTGGGCCATCGAGACCTGCGAGCGGATGCACTGCGCCCTGCCGGAATTCGCCTACTGGACCCCCGAGCAGTGGAAAGAGAAGGAAGCGACCACCGCGTACATGTGGAAGGTCGCCATGGGCTGGGACGTGACCGACTACAACTCCGGCAACTTCGACAAGACCGGTGCCGTCCTCTTCACCCTGCGCAACGGTGAGCTCGCCCATCCCGAGAAGGGCATGGTCTACTGTGAGAAATACATCGTCATGAAGCCCGGCCAGTGCCTGCCCCGCCATTTCCACTACTTCAAGACCGAGGACATCATCAACCGCGCCGGCGGCATTCTCCGCGTCTACTGCTGGAACAGCCTGCCGAAGGAGCAGGGCTACGAAGTCGACTACGAGAGTGACGTCCATCTGATGTGCGACGGCCGCCCCGTCACCCTGAAGGCCGGCGGATACTACGATGTCACCCCCGGCAACTCGATCACCCTGACCCCGTACGTCTACCATTCCTTCGAGGCAGTGCCCGAAGCCGGCGACCTGGTCGTGGGTGAGGTCTCCCGCGTCAACGACGATGCGAACGACAACTTCTTCAACCCTCCGGTGGAGTTCTTCAAGGTCGAAGAAGACGAGCCTGCACGCCACCTTCTCTGCGGCGGATACAAGCAGTGATCACCACCCGGCCGCTTCCTTCGGGAAGCGGCTTTATTTTTTTCGGAAAATGATTTCCTTCTGTGATTTTGCGCTGTCTGGATGTATAATGTGTGTATAATGTATATTGTATTGTGTGAAACGCCTGATGCTTTTCACACCATATACTATTTCTGTCCATACCCGCCGGCCTCCGATCGCCGGCGACTCTATAGATTACGGGAGGGATCCCACGATGGCTAAGGTTAGGAAAGTGACAACCATCCGTGAACAGGTATATCAGATTCTCCGGGACGAGATCTGCCGCGGCGACTACCCCGCCGGCTACCGTCTGCAGGAGCTGGAGCTGACCGAGCACCTCAACGTCAGCCGCAGCCCGGTCCGCGAGGCCCTGCGCCAGCTGGTCTCCGACGGTCTCCTGATCGAGGTGCCGAACAAGGGCGTCTATGTGAAGGAGTTTACCGTCCGCGACATCCAGGAGATCTTCGACATGCGCGTCATGCTCGAAGGCTACGGTATCTACCACAGCAAGGAGAACATGACCTCCACCCGCCTCGAGCGGCTGCTGGAGATCCTCCGCCGTCTGGAGGAGAGCTACGACGCCGGCGATCTCGAAGCCTACACCCGCTGCGACGAAGAACTCCACGAGCGCATCGTCCGTCTGGGCGACAACAGCCTCGTCAACGACACCTACGAGCGCGTCCGCTCGATGAACCAGCAGTTCCGCGTCCTCTCCCTGATGAGCCAGAGACGCTTCACCGAATCCCTCGACGAGCACCGCACCATCATCCACGCCCTCGCCACCGGAGACGTGAAGACCGCGGACATCGTCAACCGCAGGCACTTAGAGCTCGCCTGCAACACCGTGAAGGAGAGCCTGGCCCGCAAAGGACAGGAAACACCCCCCGCCGCCGAGGCAGGCATCTAAAAACACAACAAAAGAGCCACCCGAAACACGGCAGCAAGCCAGCGTTCCGGGTGGCTTTTTTTCTATTCGGAAGTCACAGGCACCCCCGCGCACCGCTTTTTCCAGTCCATTCCTTCACCATTCAACGGCCCGTCCTCCGATACCTCCCGTCTGCGATAAAAAAGTGGCGAGGCCGGGTTTTCAGGACCATTGCCGAGTGCCGGTGCTT
>JAFPYK010000074.1 GCA_017412265.1 Lachnospiraceae bacterium | reverse complement strand
CCGCCAAGGCCGCCGATGATGTTGGCATTCTCAGCCGTCACAACCGCACGGGTCTTCGCAGCGCTCTTCACAACCGCTTCCTCATCCAGAGGCTTGATGGTATGGATGTTGATGACCTCAGCGCTGATGCCTTCCTTCGCCAGCTCTTCTGCAGCGAGCACAGCCTGCTCAACTTCGATACCGGAAGCAAGGATAGTCACATCGGTGCCTTCCTTCAGCAGATCGGCCTTGCCAAGCTGGAACTCATAGTTCTCGTCATGGATGATCGCAGGATTTCTGCGGTTCAGACGAAGATAGATGGGCTCTTCATGAGCAAGGATCTGAGGGAATGCCTTCTTCAGCTCCCAAGCGTCGCAAGGCTCGAAGATCGTCATCGTAGGGATCGCTCTCATGATGGCAACATCTTCAAAAGGCATATGGGTGCCGCCGTTGATCTCAGCGGTGATGCCGGGATCCGTGCCGCACAGCTTCACATTCTTGTTCTGAGCGTAAGCAACAGAAAGCATGATGTGATCATGGGCTCTTCTGGTGATGAAGGTGGCAAATGTATTCGCGAAAGGAATCTTGCCCATTGCTGCCATACCGGCGGCAACGCAGACTAAGTCGCCCTCGCCGATACCGACGTTGATCGCGCGGTCCGGGAATGCCTCAAAGAAGGGCTTGGTGCCGGAAGCACCCATCAGGTCTGCCTCAAGAACACAGATTCTGTCGTCCTTGGCAGCATATTCCATCAGGAGTTCGGTGTAGACTTGTCTCATCTGTTTCTCTTCATATCTCATGGTCTCAGTCCTCCTTATCTAATGCAGCAACTGCACCCTTCCACTCATCCTCGCTGACAGGACGGCAGTGGTTGCTGGGCTGATTCTCGCAGAAATCTGCGCCTTTACCCTTGATGGTATGCATGATGATCACAGAAGGTCTCTTCACCTTGGAGGCGTTGTCGATGGCGCGGCTGATGGCGTTGACATCATGACCGTCGATCACCTGTACGAACCAGTTGAAGGATTTCCACTTGTCATCTAACGGATACAGATCGGAGATGTTCTCCAGTAATCCGTCAACCTGCATCTTGTTGTAATCAACAAAGGCAATCAGATTGTCCAGACCACGGTTACCCGCATACAGAGCGGACTCCCAGATCTGGCCTTCCTGACACTCACCGTCTCCGACAATGGTATAAACCGTGAGAGGCTTCTTATCCATCTTGGCTGCGGTAGCCATGCCGACTGCAACTGCAAAACCCTGACCGAGGGAACCGGTCGTCATATCGATACCGGGCGTGCGATTCTTATCGCAATGGCTGGGAAGATTGGTGTGCGGCTTGTTGAGCGTATCCAGCTCTTCCACCGGAATGAACCCCTTGGCAGCAAGTGCAGCATAGACTGCCGGGCCGCCGTGACCCTTCGATACAACCAGACGATCTCTGTCTGCCCACTGGGGATTCTTCGGATCTACGTTCATCTTGTCATAGTACAGAACAGACAGCAGATCGCAGATCGACATAGAACCGCCGATGTGACCGATTCCCAGAGAACCGATGCATCTCAGAGTTAATTTTCTAATCTCTTTTGCTTTCTCTTCAAGCAATTTCACATTTGCCATGCCGAAAACTCTCCTTCCGTTGAATCATTAAGATGAAATGGCAAATTTCACCTAGATAAATTCATTATATCAGAACCACAATCTTTTACAATAGAAAAAGGCGAAAACGTTAACGCAATCTGTAAAAAACAAGCGGGAAACTAAGGTATCTCAGTCTCCCGCTTGTCTTATACATCTCAGTTCAGATGGCTGCGCACGCGGTTCATGATCATCTCCATCGCGACCATATTGTGACCGCCCTCGGGGATGATGATATCCGCATAGCGTTTGCTGGGTTCCACATACATCTCATGCATGGGCTTGACCGTTGAAACATACTGTTCGATGACAGACTCCAGTGAACGTCCGCGGTCACGCACATCCCTGCGGATTCTGCGAAGGATGCGAAGATCCGCGTCGGTGTCCACATAGATTTTGATGTCCATCAATGCTCTGAGCTTCGGCTCTGCAAGAATCAGAATACCGTCGATGATCATCACTCTTGCGGGCTCGATGCGTCGCACCTGGTCCGACCGGTCATGAATGGTATAATCATAGACCGGACAGTCGATGGAGAATCCCTGCCGCAGCAGATGGATGTGCTCTGCCATCAGATCGGTGTCAAATGCTTCCGGCGCGTCATAATTCTGCTTGGCCCTCTCTTCGATGGTCTTCTCATGCTGCGCCTTGTAGTAATCGTCGTGGCGGATGACCGTCACATCGCCCTCGAATTTGGAGCGGATCATCTCCGTAATCGTGCTTTTCCCGGAGCCGGAACCTCCGGCAATACCGATAATCAGTGTTTTATCCATCCACACCCTCTCCTTGTCATGAGATGATCTTGTAGATCAGCGGTTCCGGAGCAGGCTCTTCCGCACCGAAGCGAAGGGCCGCCAGATAACGCTTCTCAGCCTCTGCGATGACCGATTCACGGTTGGTGTAGAGGACACAGAGCGGCTCTCCGGCCGTGACCTTCTCGCCGACCTTCTTCTTCAGGATGATACCCGCACTGTAGTCGATGGCATCCTCCTTCGTCTCACGTCCGGCACCGAGAAGGACGCTGACCAGTCCGATCTGCTCCGCGTTCATGGCTTCAATATAGCCGTCGCAGGGGGCAAGGACCTCATGCTGATAAGCAGCCTCCGGGAACAGAGAAGGATCGTCCAGATAGCGAACGTCACCGCCCTGCGTTCCGATCCACTCGCGGAATTTCGCAAATGCAGAGCCGTCGTCGATCGCACCGATCACTCTCTTCTCTGCTTCTTCTCTGGAGATCGAGAATACCGAGCACAGAATCGACGAAGCCAGGGCGATGCAGACCTCATAGAGATCGCCGCGGCTCTCACCGCGAAGCACAGCCATCGCTTCCTTCACTTCCAGAGCGTTGCCGATGTTGTGGCCAAGCGGCACATCCATATTCGTCAGAACCGCGGTGACATTTCTCCCGCAGTACTTGCCGATGGAAACCATGTGCTCCGCCAGGTCGGTCGCATCCTCCACCGTCTTCATGAACGCGCCGGAGCCGACCTTGACGTCCAGGACGATATTCTTGGAGCCGGCGGCAAGCTTCTTGCTCATGATGCTCGATGTAATCAGCGGAATCGACTCGACGGTCGCCGTCACGTCGCGAAGCGCATAGAGCTTCTTATCCGCAGGTGTCAGGTTGCCGGACTGGCCGACCAGCGCAATGCCGATCTTCTCGACCTGGTCGAGAAATTCCTCGGAATCCAGAGCGATATCGTAGCCGGGAATCGACTCCAGCTTGTCCACCGTTCCGCCGGTGTGCCCGAGGCCCCGTCCGGTCATTTTCGCAGCCTTAGCGCCGAGAGAAGCCACGATCGGCATGACAATCATGCTCGTCTTATCTCCTACGCCTCCGGTCGAATGCTTGTCGGCAGACAGGTCGCCGAACCGCGACAGGTCGACCATATCGCCGGAATGCGCCATGGCATCCGTCAGCTCATAGGTCTCACGGTCAGTCATCCCCTGGAAAAACACAGCCATACAGAAGGCAGATGCCTGATAATCCGGGATCTCTCCGGACGTATAGCCGTCAACAAAGAAACGGATCTCCTCACCGGTCAACTCTTCACCGTTTCTCTTCTTCATGATGATATCATACATTCTCATGTAATCACCTCCTCATAAGCCAAGAAGCCCCGCTTCCCGAAAGAAGCGGGGACTCTGAGAAAACAGATCAACGCATACCGGGATCGTAAGGAATACCCTCTGCCTTCGGGGCTTTGGAATTCTTGGAAGTAAGCGCAAGCACCAACAGGGAGATAATATACGGAAGCATATTGTAGACCGTGCTGGGGATGTTGAGCGCTGCCAGGAAACCGATGCCGATATAGACATTGGACAGTGCACGGAACAGACCGAATAACAGGGCTGCCAGTGCGATTCTGGTGGGCTTCCACTGACCGAAGATCATAACAGCCAGAGCCAGGAAACCGAAGCCTGCCACGCCGTTTTCGAACTTCCACTCCGAAACACCGGCCAGGATGTAGCTGATGCCGCCGAGGGAACCGAAGACACCGGAGATCAGGACGCCGGCCCAACGCATCTTGTAGACATTGATACCGACCGAAGCAGCTGCCTGAGGATGCTCGCCGCAGGCCATCAGCCGAAGACCGAATTTGGTCTTGTAGAGGACTACGTAAGCAACGATCAGGGCGATGACTGCGATGACCATGAACCAGTTGAACTGGAAGGAGCCGATCGAAGCGACGAAATTCCTCTTCGCGCCCACATACTGAATCGTCGAAGAGACATCATCCGGATTGATCGACATGTTGATTGCCTTGACAAGCACGGTCGCAAGAGCCGTACCCAGGATGTTCAGAGCGGTACCGACGATGGTCTGATCAGCCTTGAAGTTGATGCAGGCCACGGCAAGCAGCGCGGAATACAGATCACCGAATCCGACAGCGCCGAGCAGAGTCAGCAGAACGACCAGGAAGCCGTTCATTGTGGCAGGAAGGAAACGCATGACCAGCGCGCCGCCCAGCGCACCGATAACCATGATACCTTCCAGGCCGAGGTTGATGACACCGGAATGCTCAGAATAGCAGCCGCCCAGTGCAACCAGAAGTAAGACGGAGGCGAAAATCAACGTATACTGCAGTAATAATAACATTATTTTTTACCTCCTTCCTTGTTCTCGATCACTTCTCCCGTGACTTTAGATCTCTCCTGCTTCTGCGCAATACGTCTCTTCATCACAAGCTTCATGAATCCGACGAAGCCGCACAGATAAATAATCAGCGCGGAGATCAGATCCGAGATCTGAGAAGAATAATGCGTCTTATCGACATAGGCACCGCCAGTGGTGATGTGCTGAATGAAGTAAGACGAGAAGATCGTTCCTACCGGATTCAGGCCGCCCAGGAAGGCTGCCGCGATTCCGTTGAAGCCCATGCCGGGAACTGCGGAACTGGTACACTCCCAGAGCTCATAGTCCGTCAGGTACAGGAAAGCGCCGCCGAGTGCCGCCAGAGCGCCGCCGATGGCGAGCGTAACGATGATGTTGCTCTTCTCTGCCATGCCGGCGTATTTGGCTGCATTCTTGTTGTAGCCGGTCGCCTTTAACTCATAGCCGAATTTGGTCTTGTCCAGCAGGATCTTGATCGCGATCGTGATCAGGATCGCAAGCGGAATCGCCAGAGACACATACTCGTTGTTGCTGAAGAGTTTGTCCAGGCCCAGAGTCGGAAGAACCGAGCCGGGAGAGTTCGAACGCAGATGCAGCGTGTAAGGGCTGGTCGACTCCTTGACGCCCGTCAGGATCATGTTGGTCATGTACAGGCCGATCCAGTTAAGCATGATGCCGGAGATAACTTCATTGACGTTGCAGTAAGCCTTTAACAGGCCGACGATTGCGCCGTAGATGAAGCCGACAGCGATGGCAAGAATAATGCAGAGCCACCAGGGCAGGTTCCATGCAAGAGCCGCATAGATGCTGATGCAGGCGCCGATGACGTACTGTCCGGCCGCACCGATGTTAAACAGGCCGACCTTGTAGCAGAACAGGACGGACAGCGCGCACATCAGAAGGGGTGCGGTCTTGACCAGGGTGTTACCGAAGTTCTTGGCCTGAAGAGCTGCCTTGGAGTAGTTCAGGAAGTTCTTGATAACTGCCATGATTGCAGTGCCTGCGCCGGCGGGGTTAATCAGAAGCAGTACAATGTAGCCAAGCAGAAGGCCCAGTACAATACAGATGAGTGATGCTACAAGAGACTGGAAGCCTTCACTTTCAAAAATGCTTTTCTTCTTCATGCTTTCACCTCATCTCTCTTGGCGCCGGCCATGTACAGACCGAGTTCCTCGACCGTCGTCTTCTTCGGATCCAGCTGACCGACCAGTTCACCCTCATACATGACGAGAATACGGTCGGATACATCCATAACTTCATCCAGTTCCAGAGAAATCAGCAGAACCGCTTTGCCTGCGTCACGAAGTGCGACCAGCTGCTTGTGGACAGACTCGATCGCGCCGACGTCCAGGCCACGGGTCGGCTGAACCGCGATCAGAAGATCCGGGTTCTTGTCGATCTCACGGCCGATGATCGCTTTCTGCTGGTTGCCGCCGGACATAGCCCTGGCAATCGTGATCGGGCCCTGGCCGGAACGGATATCGTACTCTTCGATCAGGCGTTCCGCATAGGCGCGGATGTTGTCCTTGCGCAGGAAGCCTGCCTTCGTCGTGAACTCCGGCTCGAAATACCGCTGAAGCACCAGGTTGTTCTCCAGAGAATAATCCAGGACCAGACCGTGTTTATGACGGTCCTCCGGGATGTGGGACAGGCCGCCGGTGCTGCGCTTGCGGATCGGCAGCTTCGAGATGTCCACGCCCTTGAAGAGGATCTCTCCGCTCTTGACGGGCTCCAGGCCGGAGATGCCGTAGGCAAGCTCTGTCTGGCCGTTGCCGTCGATACCTGCGATACAGACGATTTCACCGCGGCGCACCGTGAAGGAGACATCGTTGACTGCGTTGTTGTTATGGCGGTTGGAAGCGACTGTCAGATTCTTGACTTCCATCACTACCTCGCCGGGTTTCGCTTCGTCCTTCTCCACGTGGAAGTTGACGTT
>JAFPYK010000073.1 GCA_017412265.1 Lachnospiraceae bacterium | reverse complement strand
TTAATGACAAGCGTTACTGGTTCAAGGAGGATGGGCCTTTAATTACCGGATGGTATTATCTCCACTGGTCCGATACGGACAGTTTCTGGGTATACTGCACATCCAGCGGTGTCGGATATGACGGGTGGCTGCAGGAAGGCAAGGACTGGTATTACATAGAGGAAGGCGAACCTGCAGTCGGACTCTGGAAGATCGATGGTATTCGATATGCCTTCGGAGATAACTGCAAGATGATTAAGAATGCATTTTATTGGGAGGACAATGATCGTGATCAGTGGCCGTATCATTTTGACTCAGATGGCAAAGGAACGAACGGCAAGGTGCGCTATAACTCGTACATCTCATATTTATATGAGAACGGTGAACCCATCGTAAGGTATATCGACTGATTTCTGAGGATCACGGAGAGTAAAACATAAAATCATCTGAGCAGCCCTCCGGCGGTTGAACGTCGGAGGGCATTTTACGGCCGTGCACAGATGCATCGGACTATCCCGGCGGAGGCCTTTGACAGAAAGCGTTGTCATGGAGAGCTTTTCTCTGCTATAATGTGAATGCAGTGATATCCGCGGCTCGCGGGGACGGCTGCGCGGGTTTGTGGAGAGCGCCGGTTTCGCGGCGAGGATGAAAGGACGGCAGCTATGAAGAAATTGGGGTTTGGACTGCTGCGCCTTCCAAAGAAGGCGGACGGCAAGACGATTGATCTGGAGGCGTCGATTCCGCTGATCGACCTGGCGATGTCGCACGGGGTCAATTATTTTGACACGGCGTACATTTACAACGAAGGGACGAACGAGCTGATCTTCCGTGAGGCGGTCGCGAAGCGGTATCCGAGGGATGCGTACACGATCACGGACAAGATGCCGATGATGAACATCGAGAGCGAGGACCAGCTGGAGCCGATCTTCCAGGATTCCCTGAAGAAATGCGGGGTGGACTTCTTCGACTATTACTGGCTGCACGCGATCGGTGGGCCGAATTACATCCGGGCGAAGAAGAGCAATGCGTTCGAGCACCTGAAGGGTGTGAAGGAGCGCGGGCTGGCGAAGCACATCGGCATGTCTTATCACGGGACGCCGGAGCTGCTGGATCAGGTGCTCACGGAGCATCCGGAGGTGGAGTTCGTGCAGATCCAGCTCAATTACCTGGACTGGCTGGATAAGATGGTGCAGGCGAAGGGGTGCCACGACGTGATCGTGAAGCACGGCAAGCCGATCATCGTGATGGAGCCGGTGAAGGGTGGCACGCTCGCAGAGGTGCCGCCGGAGGTCGAGGCGAAGATGCGGGCGATGGACCCGAAGATGAGCCCGGCGAGCTGGGCGATCCGCTTCGCGGCCTCGCAGGAGAATGTGGTCTGCGTGCTCTCGGGCATGACGACGCTGGCGCAGGTGGAGGACAACCTCTCTTACATGGATGATTTCGTGCCGCTGACCGAGGAGGAGCAGAAGGTCCTTCTGGAGTGCGGTGACATCATCCGGAGCAACGTGAAGGTGCCCTGCACGGGTTGCCGCTACTGCGTGGATGACTGTCCGATGAATATCTGCATCCCGGATTATTTCGCGGTTTATAACACGATGATGCGCTTCAACAGCCGGAACCGGGCGGACGTGACCAACTATTATAAGAACCTGGTGCAGATGTACGGGCGGCCGACGGACTGTGTGAGGTGCGGGATGTGCGAGAGCAGGTGCCCGCAGGGGCTGCCGATCCGGGATTACCTGGAGGAGGCGGGCGCGTTCCTGGACAAGTTCTGAGAGCGCGTCACATATCAATGAGCAACGGAAGTATTAGTTGATAGATTCATTTCATGGAGGTTTGTGATGGAAAAAAGCATGTATGTTCCGATGGAGGAACGCACAGGGGATGTCTCGGTGGTGTATTTCACCAGAGATCTGTCCCCGGAAGGCCTGAAGAAGGTCTATGAGAAGGTCAACGGCAAGATCACCGGCAAGGTGGGCGTCAAGCTCCACACCGGCGAGCCGAAGGGACCGAACATCATCCCGAGACCCTGGGTGAAGGAGCTGCTGGCTTCCGAGCCGGAGCTGAAGGACGCCGCGATCGTCGAGACGAACACGTATTATGACGGCGGGCGGTACTACACCGAGGACCACAGAAAGACGCTGGAGACGAACGGCTGGAACTTCTGCCCGGTGGATATCATGGATGAGGAAGGGACCGTGCTGCTCCCGATCAAGGGCGGCAAATGGATGAAGGAGATGTCTCACGGCTCTCACATGACCGGTTATGATTCGCTGGTGGTGCTGACGCATTTCAAGGGCCATGTCATGGGCGGCTTCGGCGGCTCGAACAAGAACATCGGTATCGGCTGTGCGGACGGGCGGATCGGCAAGAAATGGATCCACACGGTGGAGGGATCCGATGACATGTGGTCCATCGCGATGGATGAGCTGATGGAGAGAATCACGGAGTCCACCAAGGCGACGATCGACTTCTTCGGCGAGAATATCTGCTATGTGAACGTGATGCGCAACATGTCGGTTTCCTGCGACTGCGAAGGCGTGGCAGCGGCTCCGGTCGTGACGCCGAACGTGGGCATCGTGGCCTCGCTGGATATCCTTGCGGCGGATCAGGCCAGCGTGGATCTGGTGTACGCGATGAAGGAAGAGGACCATCATGACCTGGTCGAGAGAATCGAGACCCGCCACGGCCTGCGCCAGCTCTCCTACATGAAGGAGATGGGCATGGGCAATGACCGCTATGTCCTGATTGATCTGGACAATGACGGGGCGGAGATCGACGCGAAGGCCGGCGTGGCGCACGTGGTGCCTTTCACGTATGTGAGAAGACCCGGCGAATAAGGCGGTTATATATGAAATGATCTGGGGGCGGCCCTGCGGCCGCCCTTTTTACAGGGGAGCCGGGCTCCCGGGGAGAAAAGGAGATTGGGGCTATGATATCATTTGAGAGCGATTATATCTGCGGGGCGCACCCGAAGGTGCTTGCGAGGCTCTGTGAGACGAACCTGGAGGCACTGCCGGGGTACGGAAGTGACCGCTACTGTGAGGCTGCGAAGGAGAAGATCCGGCAGGCGTGCGGATGTCCGGACGCGCAGGTGGAGTTCCTGGTGGGCGGCACGCAGACCAATGAGATCGTGATCACAACACTGCTGCGCGACTGGGAAGGTGTGGTGGCCGCGAAGACCGGGCACATCAGTGTGCATGAGGCCGGAGCCGTGGAGTATAACGGGCACAAGGTGCTGGAGGTGCCGGAGACGCAGGGCAAGATCCCGGCCGAGGTGCTTCGGGATTATCTCGAGGGCTTCTACGCGGACGACAACCACGAGCACATGGTCTTCCCGGGGATGGTTTATATCTCGCATCCGACCGAGTACGGGACGCTCTATACGAAGGCAGAGCTGACCGCGCTCTCGGAGGTGTGCCGGGCATACGACATTCCGCTCTTCCTTGACGGGGCCAGACTTGGCTACGGGCTCGCGAGCCTGCAGACCGATCTGGACCTCAGGGATATCGCGGCGCTGACCGATGTATTTTACATCGGGGGCACGAAGGTCGGCGCGCTCTGCGGGGAGGCTGTGGTCTATCCCGGGGCGAAGAGGCCGGCGCATTTCCTGACGTCGATCAAGAAGCGCGGGGCCCTGCTCGCGAAGGGGCGCCTGCTGGGCGTGCAGTTTGATGCGCTCTTCACGGACGGTCTGTATCTGGAGATCTCGCGGTACGCGATCCGCGCCGCGGAGGAGCTCAAAGAGATCATCCGCGAGTCCGGGCTGCCCTTCTTCCTGGAGTCTCCGACCAACCAGCAGTTTGTGATCCTCACAAATGAGCAGCTGAAGAAGCTCTCGCAGGAGGTGGCCGTGAGCTTCTGGGAGGCGTATGACGCGGACCACACGGTTGTGCGGCTCGCGACGAGCTGGTCCACGACCGGGGAAGATCTGGCGAGCCTGCGGGGGATTCTGGCACGTCTGTAAGGCCCGGGAGGGCTCCCGGAATCGGGCGCATACGATTTCATAAATCCTTTAGAATCGAGCTATTGACGCGCGATTCGGGGCATGATAATGTATTGCTAACGATAAAAGGGAGTAGCGGACACCGCAGTGTTCTTGAAACCGTCAGCCGGAGCGGGAGCTCCCGTATCAAGTGAAACAGCAAGACTTTTATCGCAGACAATTGTTTGCGGTAAAGGTCTTTTTCTTTTACCGCGGAGCATGTGGAGTCCGGACGGACTCCGGAAAGGAACAACCATGGAAGTGAATGTAAGAACAAATTACAAATGGTTCCATTTCGCAGAGATGGATCTGTTCGCTGCCGGCATGCTCCTGAAGGAAAATGTCCGGAGGAACGGCTGGCAGGAGAAGGGTCTGTACTGTGAGCAGGCGCAGGAGCGGGCGGCCGCTTCCTTTGCCTGGATGATGAGGACCCTGGAGGAGAGCCTGGAGGGCTGCAGCGCCGCGAAGATCGAAAAGGTGCGCAGACTGACCCAGAATGTGCTCTGCGAGAGCATCGCCCGCAGCCTGTATGCTTCGGAGCTGACGCAGGAAGAGCGTGCGCGCATCTTCAACACGTATCTGGAGATCACCGGCGTGACGTCGGAGGCCACCGGCGAGGAGATCTTCCTCAACGGGCAGTTCCGCGAATTCCGCGAGAAAATGTATCTGAACAACGATTTCGTCGGACTGTGCAAATTGCTCGCGGAGGCGCAGAAGGGCGACGACCGCGCGGGCTGCTTCTCGATTCTTGTGTATCATCTGCTGAATGTGGAGGAAGGGCTGCTGGGGTTAAATCCCTGGATGACCTTCCGCCGCCGCCCCGCCCAGATCGCGTTTGAGGCCTGCAAGGAGGCGATGGATATGATCCGCAGCCGGATCCCTCTGGCGGAGGAGAAGTATCTGGACGCCGAGGAGTACCGTGAGAAGAAGGCGAGCCGCATGCGCAGTCTTCGCGGAAGGATCGTCGGGCGCGCACTTACCACGGGCGGTCTGGCACTGTTCACGGGGATGATCGGAAGCCTGGTTTTTGCTCATGAGTTTCCTCGGGGCCTCCTGATAGCGTTTGCGATCGCGATGTCGAGGATGATGTGGTTCTCGAAGGAGGATCGCAAGGGGCTTAAGGGGGACGTGAAGAAGATCCGGGAGCTGAAGAGGGACTATGTGCTGTCCGAGGCGCTGCGGCCGGAGAGGAGACTGCGGTGAGGCGAAGGGTGTTTTCAGGACGCGCCTTTCGGCTCGAGTGCCTCGATGCAGCGGTGCGTAAGCGGCTTTGGGACGCAGCTTAAGTGATTGTAAGGCCTGATGGACTGCGATGCAGTGCATCAGGCCTTCTTTGTGTATCGACTGCGTCCCGCACCCGCTAAGCACCGGCACTCGGCAACGGTCCTGAAAACATCGCCTCACCGCTTTCGGGTCGCAGACGGAAGGTGTCGAAAGACGGGCCGTTGAATGATGGAGGAATCGAAGGAAAAAACAGCACGTAAGCGGCCGAGTGACGCAGCGGGGTGTAGTTTGAGAAGTCCGGCTCCGCAGCCTATGCTGCGGATCAAAAATAAATCGTTTGCGTGGTTTAGAGCAGAGCTCTACCGCGCAAACGTTTTATTTTGCTTTTTGCCGGACTTCTTTGTTGGCTTCGGAGCTATCTCGCTCGCTGCGCTAATTCGTTGTGGAGGAGCGCTTGCGCGACGTGGCGACGCAAAAGTGCGAAGGCGCTTTTGCATCTGCCATTAGGGGAGAAGGTGCAGCTTTGCTCCTTCTCCCGGTATCTGTCATCGCATCATCCGATCGATGACAGATGCGTTGGCCGGCACTCGGTAACGGCCCCGAGAACATTTTGTGCGCCGCCTTGGAGGTTGTCTCCGGCAATCTTTCGCGGCATTCTCGTCGTGCTAGTCCGGGAGTCGCCTAGCCATAGCATGTGAAACGCATTCGGCGTTTCACGTGCTTATGACCAGGTTTTCCGAAGGAAAATCGGCCTGCCGCAAGGCAGGTTTGCGGAACGCTATTTCCTTGCGTTCCGCAAAGTCTATCCCCTGAGTCTGGGAGTCGCGGAGGGGAGGGTACGAG
>JAFPYK010000072.1 GCA_017412265.1 Lachnospiraceae bacterium | reverse complement strand
GAGGCTGTGAGAAATGACGCGCTGCTTCGGATCGCGCAGTCTTTAAATGAGCACAGGGAGGAGATCTTCGCGGCCAATCACGAGGATCTCACGTACGCGGAGGGAGCAGGTGTGTCCGCCGCGGTGATGAAGCGGCTGAAGTTCGATGAGAAGAAGCTTGCGGGCTGCGTCGAGGGGCTGAAGCAGCTGGCCACGCTCCCGGATCCGGTGGGGCGCGTGCAGTTTCGGCGCGAGCTCGACGAGGGGCTGATCCTGACGCGGGTCAGCGTGCCGATCGGTGTGATCGGCGTGATCTTCGAGGCGAGGCCGGACGCCCTGGTGCAGATCTCTTCGCTTTGCATCAAGAGCGGCAACTGCGCGGTGCTCAAGGGCGGCAAGGAGACGGCCCGCACAAACCGGGCACTCTTTGAGCTGATCGTGGAAGCCTGCCGCGAGGCCGGGCTGCCAGAGAACTGCCTGCTGCAGGTGACTGCGCACGCGGAGATCGATGAGCTGCTGGAGTGCGAGAAGGAGGTCGATCTTCTGATCCCGCGGGGGTCGAACGCATTTGTCCAGTATATCATGAATCACACGAAGATCCCGGTGATGGGCCATGCGGACGGTGTCTGCCACATCTATGTGGACCGGGCAGCGGACGTCGCGAAGGCGATCCCAGTCCTGATCGATGCGAAGACCCAGTACACCGCGGCGTGCAATTCCGCAGAGACCGTGCTGGTGCACCGGGAGATTGCGGGGAGCTTCCTGCCGGTATTCAGGCAGGCGATGGATGCGGCCGGCGTGCGGCTGCGGGCTTCTCGTGAGGCCGCGCAGATTCTGGGCTGCGAGGAGATGACGGAGGAAGAGTTCCACACCGAGTATCTGGATCTGGTCTATTCCGTGAAGATCGTTGCGGATGTGGAAGAGGCGGTCCGTCATATCAACGAGTACGGCTCTCATCACACCGACGCGATCCTGACCGAGGATCCGGAGGCGGCTGCTTATTTCCTGCAGATGGTCGATTCCGCGGGGGTTTATCACAACGCGTCGACGCGCTTCGCGGACGGATTCCGGTACGGGTTCGGCGCGGAGGTCGGGATCAGCACGAGCAAGATCCACGCGAGAGGGCCGGTCGGGCTCGAGGGCCTGATGACGTACAAATACCGCCTGGAGGGCAGCGGGCAGATCGTCGGGGATTACGCCGAGGGGCGGAGGACATTTACCCACAGGGAGCTGCCCTGCTGAGTGAATGGCTGCGGGGATGCCGGATGAGGCGCATCCGGGGCTTTCGTGAACAGATGAAGTGAAGAACAGGGAGGTTCTTGCGGCGTGCAGGCACCTCCTTTTCTCTTTGCATTTATGGGGCTTTCGGTTATAATATAACTATCTATGCAGTCAAAGGGGAAGAAACGATGAGAAGATTTCGTTATCTGTGCGTGCTCTGCCTGGTTCTTTGCCTGGCGTGCGGCTGCGGCAATGACCAGAAGGATGCCCTGGCGCAGGGAATTGAGGCGCTGGATGAGGGCCGGCTGGACGACGCGAAGGTGTGTTTCCAGGGTGCGCTCTCGACAAGGGGCGGACAGAGGTACCGCCGTATGTCCGGTGCGGCTTACCGGTATCTGGGCGTGATCGCCTATCAGGAGGAAGACTTCGAGAACGCGGAGCGCTACCTGGTGCAGGCGGCGGAGTATTCGGACGACAAAGCCGTGCTGGCGGACACCTATGCCTATCTGGGGGAGATCTATGCGCGTACCGGCCGGGAGGATGAAGCGATCCGGGCCTGGTCGAAGTCGCTGGACAAGCAGAAGGACGACGTGCTCTCGATGAAGCGGATGTTCCTGCAGTGGAAGGCCGGGCAGATGACGGACAGGGAAGCGGAGAACGAGCTGGCCGCGAAGTTTACCCGCGGGGACCTGCTGGCCGGGCGCTTCCTCGCCCAGGTTTATGAGAAAGAGGGCGACGAGGAGCAGGCGGTGAAGCTCTATCTGGAGATCTTCGAGAAGGAGAAGGATCCGAAGCTGCTTCTGCTGGCTGCGGCCTGCTACGGAAGGAGCGGGGATACCGAGAAGCAGATGGAGCTCTACGAGGAGGCCGAGGAGCTGCTCGAAGGGGAGGACCTGGTGAAGGTGCTCATCGATGAGACCGCTTACTATGAGGCCCGGCTGGAGTTTGAACAGGCGCTCGAGAAGGCCGAGAAGGCGCTGAAGGCTGCGCCGGAGAATGAGGATTTACAGAAGGAAGTGATCTTCCTGAGGACGCGGGTGAACCCGCCCGGGAAGCAGAACTGATACAGAGAAAGGGAAGGTATGATCGATCACCGGGAAATCAAGGAGAGAGTTCTGCTCGTGGCTGTCTCGCTGGATGAGAGCGGCAGAGAGGACGCGACGGCGGAGGAATCGCTCACGGAGCTTGCGGAGCTTGTGAAGACCGCGGGAGCCGAGGAGGTCGGCCGCGTGATCCAGAACCGAGAGCGGATCCATCCGGGGACCTATGTGGGTTCGGGCAAGATCCAGGAGATTCTGGAGCTTGCGCAGGAGTTGGGTGCCAACGGAGTCGTCTGCGACGACGAGCTGACGCCCGCACAGCTGCGCAATCTGGAAAATGCCCTGGAGATGAAGGTGATGGACCGCACGATGGTGATCCTGGATATATTTGCCTCGCGCGCTTCGACGAGAGAGGGCAAGATCCAGGTGGAGCTCGCGCAGCTGCGTTTCCGGGCGACGCGCCTGGTGGGCATGCGCAATTCGCTCTCGCGGCTTGGCGGCGGCATCGGTACGAGGGGCCCCGGCGAGACCCAGCTGGAGGTGGACCGCCGGCGGATCCACGAGCGCATTTCCAAACTGAAGCGAGACCTCGAGGCAGTGGTGGCCCAGCGGGAGACCGCGAGAAGCCGGCGCCTGGCCAATCACATCCCGGTCTGCGCGCTGGTGGGATATACCAACACGGGCAAATCGACGCTCTTAAACCGGCTGACCGGCGCGGGCGTCCTGGAGGAGGACCAGCTCTTCGCGACGCTGGACCCGACGACCAGGAACCTGGCACTTCCGGATGGGCAGGAGATCCTGCTGACGGACACGGTCGGATTCATCCGGAAGCTTCCGCATCACCTGATCGAGGCATTTAAGAGCACCCTCGAGGAGGCCAGGTACGCGGACATCATCCTGCACGTGATCGATTCGGCCAACCCGCACTGCTACCTGCAGATGCATACGGTCTATGAGACGTTAAAGGACCTGAATGTCGGGGACAAGCCGGTGATTGCGGTGCTGAACAAGCAGGATATCGCGGACCCGGAGGAGACGGTGTAGGATCTGAAGGCGGACCGGAGCGTGCGGATCTCCGCGCGGACCGGAGCCGGGATCGACCAGCTGCTGGCGGCCATCGAAGAGGTGCTGCTGGAGCAGAAACTCCTCTTCGAGGAGACGATTCCCTACCCGCAGGCGGGGCTGGTGCAGCAGATCCGCAAATGCGGCCAGCTGATGGAAGAGGAATATACGGGGGAGGGCATCCGCGTGAAGGCTTATCTCCCGAAGCAGGATTACCTGAAGATGATGAGCCGGCTCGGCTGGAACATGAGATAGAAGGAAGCGGCGTCTGCCGGAAAGAGGTTGTTATTATGAGTTACGCAGATCAGGTATTTGTGGCAATGTGCAAGGACATCCTGGAGAACGGGACGAGCACCGAGGGCGAGAAGGTCCGCCCGCACTGGGAGGACGGAACTCCGGCATACACGATCAAGAAGTTCGGTGTCTGCAACCGGTATGACCTGTCGAAGGAATTTCCGGCGCTGACACTGCGGCGCACGGGCATTAAGTCTGCGACGGATGAGATGCTCTGGATCTGGCAGAGAAAGTCCAGCAACATCCATGATCTCAACGCACATATCTGGGATGAGTGGGCGGACCCCGACGGGTCGATCGGCAAGGCGTACGGCTACCAGATGGGGGTCAAGCACAAATACAAAGAGGGCTGGTTTGACCAGGTGGACCGGGTGATCTATGATCTGAAGAACAACCCGTACAGCCGCCGGATCATCACGAACCTGTACGTTCACCAGGACCTCTCGGAGATGAATCTGTATCCCTGCGCTTACAGTATGACCTTCAATGTGACCAAGGATCCGAAGAAAGAGAAGCTGGTGCTGAACGCGATCCTCAACCAGCGCAGCCAGGATACGCTCGCGGCCAACAACTGGAATGTGTGCCAGTACGCGGTCCTGATGCATATGCTGGCGCAGGTGTGCGATATGGTGCCCGGCGAGCTGGTGCACATGATCGCGGACGCACATATCTACGACCGGCACATCCCGATTATTCAGGAGCTGATCACGAGGGAGCAGTATCCGGCGCCGAAGTTCTGGCTGAATCCGGAGATCAAGGATTTCTATGAGTTTACCGCGGATGACGTGAAGCTGATCGACTATGTGACCGGACCGCAGGTGAAGAACATTCCGATCGCGATCTGAGGAAGCGAAGAGGGGGGAAACGCATGAATCTGATTGTTGCAGTGGACAGAAACTGGGCGATCGGGTACCAGAACCATCTGCTGGTACGCATTCCGGCGGACCAGAGGTTCTTCCGGGAGACCACCACGGGGAAAGTGGTGGTGATGGGGAGGAAGACCCTGGAGAGCTTCCCGGGCGGGGAGCCGCTGAAGAACCGGGTCAACATCGTGATCACCCGCAGACCGGGATATGAGAAGAAGGGCGTGACCGTGGCCCACAGCATCGAGGAGGCGCTGCGCCTGTGCGAGAATTATCCGAGTGAGGACGTCTATGTGATCGGCGGAGAGGAGATCTACCGGCAGATGCTTCCTTACTGCGACGTCGCTCATGTGACGAAGATTGACTATGCGTACCAGGCGGACGCGTATTTCCCGAATCTGGACGAGGACCCGGACTGGGAGGTCACGGCGGATTCCGAGGAACAGACCTATTATGACCTGGAGTTTTATTTCTACCGTTATGAGAGGAAGAAGGTGCCGGAGAAATGAGTTTGAATTACGAGGAGATCATCGCGCTGGTTCAGGAGACGGACAAGATCATATTTGATGAGGAGGCCGTGGGCCATGTCATCGAGAAGGGGCTGGCGGACTATGTGACTTATGTGGATCTGGGCGTGCAGCATTTCCTGCAGAAGGAGCTGACGGCCCGCTATCCGGAGATCGCTTTTATGGGCGAGGAAGAGGGGGAGAACCACCTGCATCCGGAGGGGAGCTGTTGGATTCTGGATCCGATCGACGGGACCACGAACCTGATCCACCATTACAATCACAGCGCGATCTCGCTGGGCCTCTGGGAGAAGGGGCAGATTGTCTTCGGCGTGGTCTACAATCCGTTCACGAAGGAGGTCTATTCGGCCGAGCGCGGCAAGGGAGCTTTCTGCAACGGGGAGCGCCTTCAGGTCAGCAAGGCGGAGGATCTCGGGCACTGCCTGCTCAACTTCGGCACGGGCCCTTACCAGAAGGAGCTGGCTCCGGAGAATTTCCGCAAGCTGCAGGCCATCTATATGCTCTGCCAGGATATCCGGCGGTCGGGATCCGCGGCGTTGGATCTGTGCTACGTGGCATCGGGCAGATGCGAGGGCTTCTTTGAGATTGCGCTGAAGCCGTGGGACTACGCGGCGGGGTCTGTGATCCTGGAGGAAGCCGGGGGCGTGATCACGAACTGGGCCGGGGAGCCGGTGACCTTCCACAAGGGAGGCACGGTGTGCGCTTCCTGCTGCGGGAAGGTGCAGAAGGAACTGCTGGAGCTGCTTAAGTAAGCGGCTTCCGGAGGAGGAAGGAATCATGGAGATTGAGAGAAAGTATACGATCCGTCAGCTGCCCCCGGACCTTGAGCAGTATGAGACGCGCGAGATTGAGCAGGCGTATCTGTGCATGGATCCGGTGGTGCGCGTGCGGAAAAGCAATGAGAATTATATCCTGACCTACAAGTCGAAAGCCGACCCGGATGCGGCGATGTGCGTCAATGAGGAGATCGAGGCACGGCTTACCCGGGAATCGTATCTGCACCTGAGGGCGAAGTCGGACGCCAACCCGGTCACGAAGACACGCTATCTGATCCCGCTGCAGGACGGCCTGGTGGCGGAGCTGGATGTCTTCCACGGAAGGCTGCAGGGGCTGGTCTTCTGCGAGGTGGAATTCCCGAGCGTGGAGGCGGCGGAGAGCTTCACCGCACCGGAGTGGTTTGACCGGGACGTGAGCACGGACCGGCGGTATTCGAACGCATTTCTCGCCACATTATCTTCGCCGGAGGAAGCCGGCTTATGAAGAAAATCAATCGCGGCGGCCTGGCTGCGATAGCGATTCTCGTGATGCTTTTCGCCGGACTCGTCAATGCCTGGTCGGTGCTTTCGAGGCCGATCGGAGCTGAATTTGCCCGGTACAATGCCGGGCAGATGTCTCTGACCTACACGATTACGATGTTCTGCTTCTGCGTGGGCGGCATGAGCGGCGGCTGGCTGCAGAAGAGATGTTCGGTGCGATTCGCTCTCTGCCTCTCTGCGGCGATGTACGCGGCGGGCTTCCTGCTGACGGCTTCGATGCAGGGCAGGGCGATGCTCTACCTGGGCTTCGGCGTCCTGGGAGGGCTCGCTTCGGGCCTTTCCTACAATGTGGTCCTGACTTCGGTCTCGGCCTGGTACCCGGAGAAGCAGGGGCTGATCTCGGGCATCCTGCTCATGGGCTTCGGCATCGGAAGCTTCCTGGTCGGCAAGATCTACGCGGCGGTGACGCCGGTGGACGGCTCCGGCGCATGGCGGGGGACATTCCGGATCTTCGCGCTGATCCTGCTGGTGATGCTTCTGCTTGCCGCGCTGCTGATCCGGCGGCCGAAGGAGGAGGAGATCCGCGAGGCGGTCCAGAAGGCCGGCAAGCCCATGGTCAAGCATTATTATGAGGACGTTCCGACCGGGGAGATGGTGCGCAGGACTTCGTTCTGGCTCTTCCTGCTGTGGACGATCACGATGACCGGCGTGGGCATGACGGTGATCTCGCAGGCGAGCAGCATCGTCCTGGAGACGGATCCGGGCCTCGCGCAGGGCACCGTGGCGACGATCGTCGGCATCCAGGCGATCTTTAACGGGCTCGGGCGGGTGCTCTACGGGGCGCTCTTTGACCGGATCGGCAGGCGCAGATGTATGCTGACGGATGTGCTGATGTACGCGGCCGGCATGGGGCTTCTGCTGGCAGCGGTCAAGGCCCACCAGATGGGGCTCCTGATCCCGGGATTTGTGCTGGGCGGACTGGCCAATGGCGGTGTCCCGACGACGATCGCGGGTTTTGCGCATCTGTTCTACGGGGCGAAATATTATCCGACGAACTTCTCGATCGTCAATACCAACCTGCTGGTGGCTTCATTTGCGGGGACGCTGGCGGGGGTGATCTATGACGCGTCCGGCTCTTACGCGGCGACGATCCTGCTGGCGCTGGGCTATCTGGCGGCGAGCCTGATTCTCACGGTGCTGATCCGGGATCCGGCAGGAGCGCGGGGGGAAAATAATTCAAATTAACAGTTGACATTTTCCCGGTTGCTTGCTATTATATGTAAGTGCCTTGGCTATGAGTCAGGCCGATGCAGAGATGGCGGAATTGGCAGACGCGCACGGTTCAGGTCCGTGTGATAGCAATATCATGAGGGTTCAAGTCCCTTTCTCTGCAGGAGGAAACAGCTGCTTTTCGTAAGCGGCTGTTTTTTTATCTTGAGGAGAATGTGAGGCGTACCATGAGTAAGGGTGAGAAGAAGCGGGAAGAGTATCTGGATGATCTGACGTATATCCAGGATATGAATCATCTCGTACAGGGGCCGTGGCACCAGTATGATATCCTTCTGGCGGCGAGAGGCTACGGCTGGGAGATGATGCTTGACTGGGCGGATTATATGGCCGGGGCGGACCTGGAGCAGATCTCGCAGGTGACCGCCGGCATGATGGGCATGGCCGCTTCGGATTTTACCGAGTCCTATCACAGCCACGGGGACCGCTGCAAGGCGACGCCGGAGCTTCAGACGGAGATGGCGGTTCTGTCCATCGCGGGAGGCAGCCGGGAGCTCGCCGCGCCGATGAAGATCGTGTGGTTTAACCAGACGCGGGTTCTGAGGTTCTTTACATTGTCGGACGATGAGGCACTCCTGCGCAGATACGCGGAGACGGTGATTCGAAGGACGTTCGGGACCAAGGATGCGATGAAGCTGGGGAAACCGCTTCCGAAGAAGGCCTGAAGGAGCAGATAAAGGAGAGGCTGCCCTTTCTCACGAGTGTGTGAGGGAGGACAGCCTTTGTTGTCTGATCCGGCCGGGAGGAGGACATGAGCCGGGAGAGACGGCTATGGTTGAAAACCGGGGGATTTCATTGTAAGATAGGGGACAGAGGATGGATGTCCATCCGGTTGGGAGGAGACATGAAGATCGTAAGTATGGAATGCCCGAAATGCGGGGCTCCGTTAAAAGTGGACCGCAGGCGCAGCAGAGCCGTCTGTGAGCATTGTGAGAGCAGTTTTTATCTGGATCAGGGAAGCCGGCTCCTGGATGAGGGTTCGGCTCAGGCGAGGCAGGCCGAGGAAGAGAGACTGGCTGCCGCGCGTTCCGGCAGCGGCGGAAACGGTACGAAGAAGAAGCGCAGGACCTGGCTGTGGGTGCTGGGCTGGATCTTCTTCACCGCGATCCCTCTGACGATCCTGATCGCCCGGAGCCGGAGGCTTCCGAAGGTGGTCAAGGGGCTGCTCATCGGCCTGGTCTGGCTGGCGTGGGCAGGATTGATGTTCCACGAACGTATCAAGGAAGAGACCGCGACCTATGACTGGAACGAGATCATCCTGCACGAATATCTGCCGCAGCCGGCTTCGAAGGCCGGAGAGCTCAGCTACAACAATGCAAATGCATTTCATCTGTATGTGCGCAAGACCTCTCCGTCGGAGTTTGCGGCTTACCAGAAGGCCTGCCAGGAGTGGGGCTATACCGTGGATGTGAAGGACAGCTCGAACCTCGACGCATTTAACGAGGAGGGCTATCATGTGCAGCTGTGGTATATGGATTACGATAACGAGATGAGTATCTCGCTGGAGGCGCCGCGCCAGCTGGGCGTGCTGCACTGGCCGACCTCCGAGCTCGGCAAGCTGCTGCCGACACCGAAGTCCCAGGTGGGAACGGTCGCCTGGGAGAGCAATACCGGGTTCTCGATCTATGTGGGCGAGACCACGATCGAGGAGTATGGGGACT
>JAFPYK010000071.1 GCA_017412265.1 Lachnospiraceae bacterium | reverse complement strand
ATTGCCGGGAGAGAGAATCAGACCTTCTTCCGGCAATCAGAATGGGCCGGCCCACCGTAGTGTGATTGCCGAAGATCCGGTGCGTATGCCTGCCTTGGCAATCATGAGGCGGAGATATCCCAGGGATTGATTGCCCGGTTGAGAGAACTTAAGGAGGACGGAAGCAATCACCTGGGGTGGTCGGGAGTGAAGCTGATTGTCCGGGGCCTGCGGATGCGAGAAGCCAGGCAATCACCGGGGCCCAATCCTTCGCTATGTGATTGTATCCGGATGCCAGCGAGGAGATCAACATGCAATCAGTAAGAGGTATGTAAGGGAAAGTGATTGCCGGAGACGCTGCATCCGTAACCCGCGGCAATCAGCTTGCCCTGCCGACAGGAGTGTGATGGCCTGCGGTGCTTAAGCGGAGGCCCGCAGAGAAGGCTCTCCGGCATAGATCCGCCCGATCCTTCACAGTGCTCCAAATCGTTGTATGAAGGCAGGATCATCCAACGCATCCCCGTAAACCCAAGAAGGGAGCGCTTCCTCGCGAAGCGCTCCCTTCGGTATTCTTTCTTACTCCCGCCGGATCATTCCCGGCACTCAGTCATTCAGCACATTGACCACGCCCGTGAAGAGCATCGATCCATCCGCTCCGGTCACAACGAATCCGAACGGCCGGTCAACCACGACCTCCACCGGCTCCTCCGGCAGGTAAGCATTGCCTTCCGCCTTCATCATCGTAAATGCGGCGGCCTCCAGTCCGTGCTCGTCGATCTTCACACGCGCCGCGTGCGCCACACGGCTTAAGTAAACGTCCTTCACGTCACCCAACGGCGAATAATCCGATTTCCCGGCATCGAACACATCCGTCACACCGAGCTCCTTCAGGCCCTCCGCCAGGTCGAAATTCGAATTGGCATCGAACTTCGGAACCGACAGGTTCACACGCTGCCAGTAACCGTTGTTGCCGTCCTTCAGCGCCTCCATCGCATCCGCGTCCGCGAACACGCTCTCCGCGCTTCTTCCCTCATCCGGCAGAATCAGGAACATGAATCCGTTATTGAGCATCGGCACGCCGACGATCGTCACATGCGCCCCGCGGTGATAGATCATCTGCTCGGTCTGATGCATGAACCACACCTCGCGGTCCGCGTCCGCCCCGTGGAAGATCTCCCTCGTATTCAGGAACTCTTCAAACGCATGCGTCCAGTTCGCCTTGAAATAAATCGTGCTCGCGAGCGCGATCACGGTCTCCGGCGTCAGCTCCATGCCGTCCGCCGCTTCCTTCAGAAGCCCCTTCGTGTTCTCATTGAGCCAGTCGCGAAGCTTCTGGTTCATCTCCTCGGAACCGCATTTGCCCGAAAATGAAGAGGCAAAGTGCTCCTTCGCGAGGGTCTTCAGGGTCTCCTCGTTGTAATTCACATCCTCGTTCAGCCACAGGGAGTTGGCCAGCAGGCTCGTCACGTCGTCATCCGTGGTGTAATTGGACATCCACAGGATCTTCGCTCCCTCTCTCACGGTCTCGATGTCATCCGCGCCGAGCAGCGCAAGAATCTGGGCGCGGCTCTCGCCGTCCGTGATCTCCGCAAGCATCGCCAGAGCCAGATAGACGTTCAGCGGGGAGAACACCTTGTTCTCACCGTTCTCCTTGCCCAGGAACACCGGAAGCGCCTTCTCATAAAACGCTGCGAGCACCGCAGCCGCCTCGGAAGCTCCCTCACGGACCGACTGGTTCTTCTCCATCCATTCGTTCAGGGCCTTCTGGTACGCCTCGTAATCCAGCGCTCCGTCCTTTCTCAGGAAATCCGATTCCTTCGGCCGGCTGACTGCCTCCGGAAGCTCTGCCTTTACCTCTGCGGCCTTCGCCTGCTTCGCCCCCGGGCCTTCACTCGTATTCTGTCCGCCCTTCGCGCCGCATCCGGTCAGCATCACTGCCGCAAGCAGCAGGGCAACTCCTCTCATCCACCATTTTCTCATGATTATCATCCTTTCTGTGAGTAACTCTCACCCCTTTTACTGAGAATATCTCTGCATAGGTTCTGAGGTTGCACACATTTTCACAAAATCTGAAAGGATTTATGCTCCGAATCCGAAGATGAGAAGTTCCGTCAGATACACGGCGGCGCAGGCAGCCGCTGCCGCTGCGACCAGCTTCTTTCCCCGCAGCGCGACGATCAGCGTGGCGAGGAAACCTGCCGCGGCCGAAGCCACATGACGCGTCGCAGAAAACACCGCGGGGACCGTCATCGCAGTCAGGACCGCATAAGGCACATAGTACAGGAAAGAGCGCAGGAAACGCGACCGGATCTTGCGCCGCACCAGGGCAAGAGGCACCATGCGAAGCAGATACGTCACTCCGCCCATCACCAGAAGATACATCCAGAACTCAGGCTTCATCTTCCTGCACCTCCTTGATCGGGAACACCGCTGCCCCGAAAACCGCCGCAGCCAGCGTGCATAAGATGATCGCAAATCCTGCGGACACCTTGCCCAGCGCCGGCACAAATGCAAACAGGCACGAGAGCACCGCGGAGAAAACGATCACCGGCACCACCCGCCGGTCCGCCAGGCAGCCCTCCGCCACGATCGCGATAAACATCGCGTACAGAGCCACGCCCAGCGCCGAAGTCACCGAGGCAGGCAGGATCTCGCCCAGCAGCGCGCCGAAGAGCGTTCCTCCAGACCACCCCAGAAACGGTGTCAGGATCAGCCCGTACAGATACCTCCGGCCGACCTCGCCCTTCTGCCCGGACGCCACCGCGAACACCTCGTCGGTATCCATAAATGAGATCACCAGCCGGTGCAGCAGGCTCACCGAACCGTCCAGCTTCTGCGACAGCGACAGGCTCATCAGCGCGTAGCGCAGGTTGATGATCAGCTGCGTCAGTGCCATCTCCGCCAGAGACGCCCCCGCGAAGATCAGCTGGATCCCCGCAAACTGGCCCGCGCTCGTCACGTTGCACACCGAAATCAGCGTCGCCTGCAGGGGCGAAAGCCCGCCCAGCACCGCAGACATGCCGAACGCGAAGCCCACCGACAGATAGCCGAAGCAGATCGGCAGGCCGTCGGTCAGGCCCTTGCGAAATGAATTCATCCTACATAACCCCCTGATGTAACAAAATAACTACAAGCCTGCATCCCCCGGACCGCGTTCCCCTGCGGGGGGATGCTCTCCCCCGGGCCGCGCCTGAAAAAACACAACAAAAAACAGGCTCACGTATGTGCGCCTGCTCTGCCGCCCGGTTCGCGTTGCTCACCCTGAAAGCCAGACAAGAGCAGGCTGTCATCCACGCCGCGCGTGGCTGTCAGGCTCGCGCGGCTTCGCCTGAGATCAGAAAAAAAGAAGCACTGGTGCAAGCACCGTGCTTCCTCTTTTCTAACCTCGCGACCTCTGTCGCGCGCGTGTGCTAGAGGATTCGAACCCCCGACCTTTTGGTCCGTAGCCAAACGCTCTATCCAGCTGAGCTAAGCACACATCCGCTTCCCGGAGACCCCTCCGTTCAGCGTTAAATATCATACCGCAGCAGGCTCCGTTTGTCAAGTGTTAAGGTGAACGAAAAACCAAAATAAAAGTTGTCAGAATTCACGGAAATAAACCCGTTTTTTTTATACATTCTTATGGTATACTAAGTTTATGAAACTATGTCTCATGGAGGTTATATTATGGGCAAAGAAATGATTGCCATGCTCCTTGCGGGCGGCCAGGGCTCACGTCTGTACGTCCTGACCCAGAAGCTCGCCAAACCCGCGGTTCCCTTCGGCGGCAAGTATCGTATCATCGACTTCCCGCTGAGCAACTGTATCAATTCCGGCATCGACACCGTCGGTATTCTGACGCAGTATCAGCCGCTTGTACTCAACGAGTACATCGGCAACGGACAGCCGTGGGATCTGGACCGTCTCTACGGAGGCGTCCACGTGCTTCCGCCTTACCAGCAGGCCAGCGGCTCCGACTGGTACAAGGGCACGGCAAACGCTATCTATCAGAACATTTCCTTTATCGATCGCTACGATCCCGAGTACGTGATCATCCTCTCCGGCGATCAGATCTGCAAGCAGGATTACAGTGACTTCCTTCGCTTCCATAAGGAGAAAGACGCAGAGTTTTCTGTGGCAGTTATGGAAGTGCCGTGGGAAGAGGCATCCCGCTTCGGCCTGATGGTTGCGGATGAGAACGACCGCATCACCGAATTCCAGGAGAAGCCGAAGAACCCGAAGTCCAATCTGGCGTCCATGGGTATCTATATCTTCAACTGGGATATCCTGAAGAAGTATCTGATCGAGGACGAGCAGGATCCGGAGTCCAAGAACGACTTCGGTATGAACGTCATCCCCGCGCTGCTTCGTGACGGCCGCAGGATGTACGCCTATCATTTCGACGGATACTGGAAAGATGTCGGAACCCTTCCTTCTCTGTGGGAGGCCAACATGGAGATCCTCGATCCCGAGCACTCCGGCATCAACCTGTACGATGAGAGCTGGAAGATCTACAGCCGCAACTCCGGCATGCCGGGCCATAAGATCAACGCGGGCGGCTATGTGGAGAATTCCATGATCACCGACGGCTGCCGCATCTCCGGCAGCGTGAAGCATTCCGTCATCTTCGCGGG
>JAFPYK010000070.1 GCA_017412265.1 Lachnospiraceae bacterium | reverse complement strand
TAAGGTGGTCGGCGGAGAGTAAAAAACTTTCCCTTGTTTCGGCTCGTAAGGGCAAAAACAAGGGAAAATACATAAGGTTGGAACACAAGATAGGCGAAATGCCTTGAAAATACAGCGTTTTCAGAGGGTTTAACAGATAAACTGGAATTTATCTGCATATGAACATGCCATAATCTTTGGGAAGATCTATTGCCCCATCGGTTGCACGCTCCGCGAGAATGTCTCTTATCTTCTGTTCCGGAAGATTCAAAACAGCTTTGAAGGAAGCCAGACTGCGTAGGTAGGCTACCAGATCTTCTATTTCCGTGATATGAAGAGAATCACTATAAAACAATGGTGTCACATCATCGAAAACCGTATGTAGTTTTTCTGCTCCGTTCTGCATCGTAAAATTATGATTGGGATCAAAATCTTCTCCGGACAGCCGGAACCACTCTGCAAGCTTTTCGACAAAATTGTTCTCACCAAGGGTGGCACAGTAAAACACACCGCCATTCTTCAATACTCTTCGAACTTCCCTTAGACCTCTAGGAAGGTCAGGTACATGATAGAGCATTGCATTGGCTATCACAACATCAAAGGTGTCGTCATCGTAAGAGAGATTCTGAATATCTTCAATCCGATATTCTACATTAGGCTTCTCACCAAGATTCTCTTTTGCCTTTTTCAGCATTCCTTCCGACAGATCAGAAAGAACTAACTTATTGCACCTTTCTACAAGATCATCATTTCCAAGCCACAAAGCACCAGTGCCGCATCCGACTTCGAGAACACTTATTCCTTCTCGTATGTCATAGTTGGAAACAAGCCAAGGGCCATATCCCCGTCTGTTCGTGGAATACTTATCATGAAAAGTGATCCTGATATCTAATCCCTTTGATGTAGAGTATTGTGCTTTTACTGACTCAGAATCATTAGAACTTCCAATCTTCATTTCGTTTCCCTTTTCTATACATCTGAGTTTACCAAATCCCGATTCATCGCGCCGGTTATCATGTGTTCTCAGCACAGTCCACGGCCATCCGGCCGGCCTGTGAGAATGATCTCACGCACCTTCTCCCTTGCGGCCGCAGCGGTATACCCGAGCCTTTTGAGGCAGGTCCGTTGTTCTTCTGACGGCAGGCGGGAACAAGACCCCTTACTGCTCTCATCTCTCCCTGTCGATCCGGTAGTACTTATAATCCTGATCCTCCCGGACCGGCACAAATCCGACCTTCTCCAGGACATGCTGGCTGCGCTGGTTAGACCGGATCGTATCGGCATACAGCGTCGGAATATCAAGAACATCAAACACGTATCGAACCGCTAACCGTTCCGCCCGCGTCCCGATGCCTCGGTCCTTATATCCGGCATTCTTCAGTGCAATCCCCATCGCAGCGCACACGCCGGGCTCGATATCCTTGATTATGATCTCACCGACGATCTCGTCACCGCACAGGATCGCGAGCGGTATGCGCTTCCGGTCATGCTGCCGGCGGACATACTGTGCGACTCGCTCCTCACTGAATTTATAGGGAAGATACGTCTGTCCCGGCAGGCACAGGTCGGGATCATTCTCATATTCCGAAAAATAAGAACGATACATCTCCTCGGTCATAGGCTCCAGCCGGATTCTCTCCTGTCCGTTCTGCATCCTCCGTCTCCCTTCCGCATCGGTTCTGCCGGGGTCCTGCTGCCCGGCGGACTTATGTGATTCATGTTCTCACATGGAAAACAAGGGAGGCACTCCTTCTTCGAAGTTCCTCCCTCTTCTTCTCCTTCAGATCGACTCTTCCCAGGCACTCTCGTCCAGGGCCTTGCCGACCGACGCATAAGAAAACCCCCGGGAAAGCAGAAAACGAATCAGCTTCTGCTTCTCCTTCGGATCCTGCGGGATCTCCCCGTGTGTCTTCTTCTCAATCAGGCGTCTTAAGAGCTGCTCCTCATCCGGCGCATTCTCCTCGATCGCCTGCTCGATCAGCTCCGGGGCAATCCCCTTCTGCAGCAGCTTCTGCCGCAGCGTGCGCACGCTCTCCCGGTCCATATGGCTGTATACATAGCGGTCCGCGTAAGACGCGTCATCGACATAGCCGTAACTCATCACGTAGGCGAGCGCGTAGGCGCAGGCATCATCCGGAAAGCCCTCCCGGTGCAGGCGGTCCCACATCTCGTTCTCGGTGCGGTCCATCACCTTCAGCAGTGACATCGCCTTCTCCACCGCATGGCGCAGGACGCACTCCTGCCGGATCTCCTGAAGCGTCTCCGGTGCAAGCACGGTTCCCTCCGCGATCCGGTAGCGGATCATCTCCGGCTCATAGAGGAAAAACGCATACTCCTCATCGATCCAGATCTTCGACTTCTTCCGGTTCACCGCCTCGATCCGTGTCACCACCAAGTCCCCGGTCATGGATTATTCGCCGTCCTTCTCTCCGGCCTTCTCGTCCGTCCCGCCGAAATACTTCTCGCGGACCTTGGCATCCAGCTCCGCGAACACCTCCGGGTGCTCGCGCAGATAACCCTTCGCGTTCTCACGTCCCTGGCCGATCTTCTCGCCCTTGTAGGCATACCAGGCACCGCTCTTCTCCACGATGCGGTTCTCCGCCGCGAGATCAAGCACGTCGCCCTCGCGGGAGATGCCCTTGCCGAACATGATGTCGAACTCGGCCTCCTTAAACGGCGGAGCGACCTTGTTCTTGACCACCTTCACGCGGGTGCGGTTGCCGATGACCTCTCCGCTCTGCTTGAGCGCTTCGATCCGGCGCACGTCGAGGCGGATCGAAGAATAGAACTTCAGCGCACGTCCGCCGGTGGTTGTCTCCGGATTGCCGAACATGATGCCGATCTTCTCACGCAGCTGGTTGATGAAGACAACGATGCAGTTCGACTTGCTGATCACCGCGGTCAGCTTGCGCAGGGCCTGCGACATCAGCCGGGCCTGCTGGCCGACATGAGCGTCGCCCATATCGCCCTCGATCTCCGCCTTCGGCACCAGGGCCGCCACCGAGTCCACGATGATGATGTCCACGGCGCCGGAGCGGACCATCGTCTCCGTGATCTCCAGTGCCTGCTCGCCGTTATCCGGCTGAGAGATATATAACTCATCGATGTCCACACCGATGTTCTTCGCGTATACCGGGTCGAGCGCATGCTCCGCGTCGATAAAGCCCGCGATGCCTCCGCGCTTCTGAACCTCCGCTACCATATGCAGGGCCACCGTCGTCTTGCCGCTCGACTCCGGCCCGTAGATCTCGATGATTCTTCCCTTCGGCACGCCGCCGAGGCCCAGCGCAATATCCAGGCTCAAGCACCCCGTCGTCACCGTCTCCACGTTCATGCGGCTGCTGCTGTCGCCCAGACGCATCACAGAACCCTTGCCGTACTGCTTCTCGATCTGCGCGAGCGCGGTCTCCAGTGCCTTCTGTTTATTCACATCATTCAACATAAAACGAATCCTCCAAATCCATATCGAACAAATGTTCTGATATCATCATAAACGAACAGAATTTATTTGTCAACAACATTCGAACAAATGTTCTGTTGTGGCTGAGACAGCCGCTGTCCGATCCCATATAAGCCTATCTTACCTTTGCGCCCGGAAAGTGTCAAGAAGGCCTGCTTTCCTTGACGAATATATCGCTTTATGATACGCTATTGGCAGGAGTACAGACAGGCCGGTCCGGCGGCCTGTGTACGAGATCCTGTGCAGAAGTGCACGCGGACCGCAAGAACTAGCGCCATGCACCTCTCCGGAAGATGAGGTTAACGAGGCGGAGGGAGTATCGAAGATTCGGCGGATGCCCTCCCGCGGATTGACCGCGCAGCAGCTGACAAATCACCGGGCGACCGGCAGACAAAACCGCTGCATCAAAATCATTTTTATAAGGAGAAGTGTATCTATGTGTGGAATTATCGGTTTCACCGGACGCCTGGATGCGGTTGACGTCCTGCTCCACGGCCTGGCCGAACTGGAATACCGCGGGTATGATTCCGCCGGCATCGCCTTCTTTGACGGTCCGGCCGTCGACACGATCAAGACCGCAGGAAAGGTCCAGATTCTTGCCGACAAGGTCGAGCGGAATCATCCGAAGAACATCCACTGCGGCATCGGGCACACCCGCTGGGCGACCCACGGCGGCGTCTCGGACCTGAACTCCCACCCTCACACCGCGGGCCAGGTCACTCTGATCCACAACGGCATCATTGAGAACTACATGCACCTGGCGGCAGGCATGGCAGCGGAGGGCATCTACCCCGTATCGCAGACCGATACGGAGATCGCCGCGATGGTGATCAATTCCTTCTACGAGGGCGATCCCATCGAAGCCATCCGCAAGGCCGTGAAGAAGCTCACCGGCGCCTACGCCTTCTGCATCATGTTTGCAGACCGGCCGGGCACCATCTACAGCATCCGCAACGGCAGCCCGCTGGTCGCGTCCCACTTCAAGGACGGCTCTGTCATCGCTTCCGACATGGTTGCCCTGCTTCGCTACTCGAAGGATTATTTTGTCGTCCCCGAGAACCACATCGTGGTCCTGACGGAGGAGGCCATCACCGTGGAAGACCTGGAAGGCAACCAGATCCGGCCGGAGATGCTTCACGTGAGCTGGGATGTGAGCGCCGCGCAGAAGGGCGGCTTCCCTCACTTCATGCTCAAGGAGATCTATGACCAGCCCGAAGCCCTGCGCAACACGATCATGCCCCGGATCACCGACGGCATGCCGGATCTGACCCAGGACGGGATCCCGGATGAACTCTTCACCGGCTGCTCCCGCGTGATCTTATCCGCCTGCGGCACGGCCATGCACGCCGAGATGCTCGGCCGCAACATGATGGAGCGCCTGCTGCGCATCCCGGTCAGCGTCGAGATCGCCTCGGAGTTCCGCTACTCGAACCCGATCGTGGACGATAAGACCCTGCTGATCACGGTCTCTCAGTCCGGCGAGACCGCCGACTCCCTGGCCGCGATCCGCCTGGTGAAGGAGCGCGGCGGCAAGACCCTCTCGGTCGTCAACGTGAAGGGCTCGACCATCGCCAGAGAGAGCGATTATGTTCTCTACACTCACGCCGGCCCCGAGATTGCGGTCGCCAGCACGAAGGCTTACTCGGTCCAGGTGGCGGCCCTCTATCTGATCGCATTCCACTGGGCGCGCATCACGGGCAAATGCACCGATGACCAGGTACGCGCGCTGGTAGAGGAGTTCATCCATCTGCCGGAGCACGTGAGCGAGGTCCTCTCCCATGACGCAGACATCAAGGCCATCAGCCAGAAGCTCATCGACTGCCACGACCTCTTCTTCATCGGCCGCGGACTGGACTATGCCCTCTCCTGCGAAGGCTCCCTGAAGCTCAAGGAGGTCAGCTACATCCACTCGGAGGCTTATGCGGCCGGCGAGCTCAAGCACGGAACCATCTCCCTGATCTCCGACAACGTGCCGGTGATCGCGCTTGCGACCCAGAAGGACGTCTATGCGAAGATGGTCTCCAACATCCGCGAGGTTCGCTCCCGCGGAGCCATGGTCATCATGCTGACCGGCTATGACATGCCCACCGAGTACGGGCTCTGCGAGCATCAGATCCGGATCCCGAAGTGCTCTGACATCTTCGCCCCGATCCTGATGGTCCCGATCCTGCAGTTCCTTGCATACTACGCAGCGGTCGGCCGCGGGCTCAACGTCGACCAGCCGAGAAACCTCGCCAAGAGCGTGACCGTAGAATAACATGAATCGAGTAGGAGGGGGTGATTAACCCCCGTCCTCTCACACCACCGTGCGTACCGTTCGGTACACGGCGGTTTCAATAGTTGACGTGCACTGACTGGTACGCAAGGGCTAAATCATAGAAGCCTGCGCGTATCAGTCTTTCT
>JAFPYK010000069.1 GCA_017412265.1 Lachnospiraceae bacterium | reverse complement strand
AGGCGAAACAGGCGCAGAAGAAGCGGGGCAGCGTTTGCCGCTCCGCTTCCAAATCCGCCGGGGCTTTACTTTCCGTTCTCCAGCAGGTCTGCGGTGATCTCCACGCCTTCTTTTCCCTGACGGAACCGGAGAATCAGCTCACCGTCCGCAACAAGATACTGTGCCTGAAAGGGCTGCTCCCAGATCTCGTTCAGGCCCGGGCATTTACGGAAAGCCTCATTCCGATACGCTCTGAAATCCGCACTGGGCTCCTCCTGTGTCCAGCGCTTGAAGATGTCGATCAGCGCCGGGCCGTGTTCCATCCTGATTTGTTCCCAGACTGCTTTTCCCGGCAGATCTCTGAAATCAACCGAGGGCACATCTTCCTGCAGGAAAGCCCAATCCTCCACGGGCTTTGGGTTCCGCATGAAGACCAGCAGAGCTTCCTGTGTTCCGCACTCATCGCAGACCATGATACCATCCGCTTCTCTGCTCAGGGCATTGGTGTATAGAGCAGGCTTCATCGCATCCCGCCCACACCGGGGGCAGAGCGTGTATTTTCCGGCTTCCTGCCGGGCTTTCAAATCGACGAGGGCTTTCTTCAGATCGACCTGGACTTCATGCAGGTGGTAAATGACGTGCGCACCGCCCTCTATACCGAAGAAGGCGAGCTCCTCTACGGGGAGAATCCCCTGGCCCGCCACACCCAGGAGCTTCCCTTCACCGAGACCCGGGTCTTCCGCCTCCGCGTGGAAGGCAGCCGCTACGATCTCTACGACCGCAAGCTCTCTCTGGCCCTCCCCGACGGCTCCTCCCTCTGGATCCGGGGCGTGGTCTCCGAGACCCGAAGCGACCGGCAGCTGAGCGACATCACCAGGCTTTCCCTGATTCTGCTGCCCCTCCTGATCCTCGCCGCCCTGGCCGCGTCCTATTTCCTGATTCAGAAGTCCCTGCAGCCCCTCCGGCAGATGGAAGAGGCCGCCGAGCGCATTTCCCGCGGGGAAGATCTGAAGGAGCGCGTCGCCCGCTCCCCGGGCGAAAATGAAGTCACCCACCTGGCGGATTCTTTCAATCACATGCTGGACCGCCTGGAGTCCTCCTTCGAGCACGAGCGGCGCTTCACCTCCGATGCCTCCCACGAGCTGCGCACCCCCACCTCGGTGATCCTGGCCCAGAGCGACTACTCCCTGGAGCGGGAGCGCACCCCCGAAGAGTACAAAGAAGCTCTCACCGTCATCCGAAAGCAGGCAAGGCGCATGCGAAGCCTGATCGGTGACATGCTCTCCTACACCCGTATGGAGCAGCGCCCCGAGCAGTACGAGAAGCTTCCACTGGATTTCTCTGTCCTGGTGCGGGAGACCGCAGAGCAGATGGCCCAGATTGAAACCGACCGGATTGTCTTAAGCTGCGAGGTGGAAGAAGGCATTTCCTTCCGTGGTAATGCAAGCCTTCTGACCCGACTGCTGCAGAATCTCATCGGCAATGCCTACCGCTACGGCCGGGATGGCGGCCACATCCGGGTGGGCCTCTCACGGGCCGGAGAAGATCTTCTGCTGACCGTGGCCGACGACGGCCGGGGCATTTCCCAGGAAGATCTCCCTCACATCTTCGAACGCTTCTACCGGGGCGACGCCTCCCGCACGGAGCAGGGAACCGGCCTCGGCCTCTCCATGGTGGAGCGGATCGCAAAGCTCCACGGAGGCGAGATCCATGTGAAAAGCGAAGTGGGAAAAGGCAGCGAATTCAAGATTCTTTTCAAAAATCAGATTCTCTAATCTTCCTCTCATCTTTCTGAGGCACAATGTAGCTGTAAACAAAAGAGCAAGGAATCAGAAACAGGAGGAAGAAAATGAAAAAAGGAATGATTTTTGTGATCGCCCTCGCAGGCATCCTGCTGCTAAGCGGCATTGGCGTCATGGCCGCCGGCCAGATCGCCCGCTCCAATGCCATCAGCGAAGACGCGGCCAAGAACTTCGCCCTGGTGGACGCGGAGGTCTCCCCCCAGGACGCTGTCTTCTACAAGGCTGATTTCGAGTACAGCCACGGCAGATTCATTTACGACATCGAATTCCAGGCGGGGGATGTCTATTACGATTACGACATCGACGCTGCCACCGGCTCCGTCATCGAGCGGGAGTCCGAGACGGTTCCGGCCGCCAGATCCACTACCGAGGCCGCGGACGCCGCCGGAAAGATCGGCCTTGACGCCGCCAAGCAGGCCGCCCTCACCAAGGCAGGCCTCACCGCCACCCAGATCTCCGGCGTTGTCTTCACCGAGGCCAAAGAAGACCGGGAAGACGGCCGGGACGTCTATGAGATTGATTTCTATCTCCCGGCCGAAGGCGAAACCGTGAAGTACGAGTATGAAATCGACGCCTTCACCGGCAAAGTCCTCTCGGAGAGCATCGAGCACATCCCGGAGACCGAGACCAAGGATCCTGCCGGTGAGACCTCGGTGCAGCCTCCCGCGGCCGAAGAGATCACCCTCGCCCAGGCCAAAGAAATCGCCCTGGCGGATGCCGGCGCAGCGGGCCAGGTGGTCAACTTCACCGAGGCCAAACGAGACACCGAGAACGGAATCGCAGTCTATGAGATTACCTTCCTTTTCCGGCTGCACAAGTATGATTATGACATCGCAGCCGCGGATGGGAAGATCTTAGACAAAGAGGT
>JAFPYK010000068.1 GCA_017412265.1 Lachnospiraceae bacterium | reverse complement strand
CGGGCATTCACGGCGATCCTCTGCCAGACGCCTTCCGCGTCCGCGGTGACCGTCACCTCCAACCCTGTAAATGTAACCTCCTCCCTGGTCAGCTCTTCTACGCGGTTCCTGAGTCCGGAGATACCCAGCCCCTCCTTCAACTCCTCCCAGCTGTCGAAGGTCCTCTGCGCCGTCGCACCTTCCTTCTGCTGCGCCTTCAGCTCTTCCGATACATCCTCCGCGTCTCGGCCTTCCGGAGTCCACTCAAAAGGAAGCAGGACAGCCTGCGCTGTCAGCCCCTTCCGCCCCTTCGCATCGGCGCTTTCGACAAACCGCAGGCCCGGCACCAGCATTCCTTCCTGTCTTTCCTCGGTGGTCTCTTCGGACGTTTCCGCCGAAGTGCTCTCCTGTGCTTTTGTGGTCTCCGGCTTCTCTTCCTTCTTACATCCCGGCAGGATGACCGCTAAGAGCAGGGAGACAATTCCCATGAAGATCCATTTTTTCAACTCTTTCTCTCCTCTTACTCTTTCACGAGACGCCCACAGGTTCCGGGCACCGCCATCCACCGATTCCTCAGTTCTTCATCCCTGCGCCGAACGGTCTCCGGATCCACCCTGCGGATGAAATCCTCCACCGCCATGTCCCAGACTCTCCACTCATGGTGCAGCCCCGGGTATTCCGTGATCGGGACATTCTTGATTCTGCGGCGCTTCAGTTCCGGGCGAGCCATCCTCCGCTTCTTCGAACCGCGTCTCTCCAGCCCTCCAGAAGCTCCTCCCGCTTCGCGGCATCCATCGTCGGGTCATACTCTCCGCCGACCGCCCAGTTCTCCTGGATCTTCTCCCGGCTCTCATAGTAGCCGACCGCAAGACCCGCAAGATAAGCCGCGCCGAGCGCCGTCGTCTCAATCACGACCGGCCGCTGCACCGGCGCGCCGAGGATATCCGCCTGGAACTGCAGCAGGAAATTGTTCGCCGAAGCGCCGCCGTCCACGCGAAGCGCCGCAAGAGGCGAGCCCAGATCCTCCGCCATCGCCTGCAGCACGTCAGCGGTCTGGTACGCCATCGACTCCAGCGCCGCCCGGATGAAATGCTCCTTCTTCGTGCCGCGGGTCAGTCCGAAGACCGTGCCGCGCGCATACGCATCCCAGTGCGGCGCGCCGAGCCCCGTAAATGCCGGCACGATATAGACCCCGTTCGAATCCGGAACCGCCGTCGCATATTTCTCAGACTCCGCCGCGCTGCGGATCATCCGCATCTCATCGCGCAGCCACTGAATCACCGCGCCAGAGACAAACACGCTGCCCTCCAGCGCATACTCCACCTTGCCGTTTAACCCGACCGCGATCGTCGTGAGCAGTCCGTGCTTCGACTCGATCGCCTGCTCGCCGGTATTCATCAGCAGGAAGCCGCCGGTACCGTACGTATTCTTCGCCTCGCCCGGCGCGAAGCAGCACTGCCCGAACAGAGCCGACTGCTGGTCGCCTGCCACGCCCGCAATCGGCACCCGCGCGCCCATATTCTCCACCGAAGCGTAGCCGAAGAGCCCGCTCGAATCCTTCACCTCCGGCAGCATGCTCTCCGGCACCCCGAAGAGCTCCAGAAGCTCCTTGTCCCAGCAAAGTTCGTGGATGTTATAGAGCATCGTGCGCGACGCATTTGTGTAATCCGTCGCGTGAATCGCGCCGTCCGAGAGCTTGTACATCAGCCACGTATCCACCGTGCCGAACGCCAGCTCCCCGGCCTCCGCCTTCGCCCGCGCTCCCGGCACATTGTCCAGGATCCACTTGATCTTGCTCGCGGAGAAATACGGATCCACCACCAGGCCCGTCTTCGCCTTGATCATCGGCCCGTAGCCCTTCGCCACGATCTCATCGATCATCGCCGCGGTCCGCCGGCACTGCCATACGATCGCGTTGTAGACCGGCTGCCCGGTCTTCCGGTCCCAGACGATGGTCGTCTCACGCTGGTTCGTGATGCCGATCGCCTGGATCTCCTCCGGCATGATGCCCGACTGCGCCTTCGCCTCCGTCATCACCGAGAGCTGGCTCGCCCAGATCTCGTTCGGGTCATGCTCCACCCAGCCGTTCTCCGGGTAGATCTGCCGGAACTCCCTCTGGGTCGTCGTCACGATCTCGCCCTTTTCATTGAAGATAATACAGCGGGAACTGGTGGTTCCCTGGTCCAGTGCCATGATATAGCCGCTCATAGAAAAATCCTCTCTTCTGATGTAAAAATCCTTGAATTGTCACGTCATTGTAAGATAAACCCAGTATAACATAAAATGTAAGGCAGGGGTAGGCACAGATTTCATCTGTTTGCAAATTCCCTCAAACCCGTTTCATTTTCCGAAGATTTAAGAAACTGTTTAAAAACTTAACATAGATTCTTCTTAATTAACTGTTATGATAAAATCAACGAAAGATACAAGGAGGTATCCCATGCAGGCAATGCTCGACATCTACCGAGAAGCTTTCTTCTCCACCCAGGACTGTGTTTTCGAATACGACATCTTAAGCGATACCTTTACCGCGGGACGCGACCAGTGGAATTCCATGTTCGGCTATGTGCCGGTCAATTATAACGAGATCATCAACAAGCTGCACCAGATCATCACGCCGAACGAGCGCGAGGCCTTCCTCCACATCTTTGCCCTGAAGGAGATCCTCAAGGCCGCGAAGAAGGGCGAGACGAAGATCCGCCGTTCCTTCCCGGTCATGATCACGGACAGCTCCTACAAATGGCTCTCCTTCACCGTTCTTCCTCTCGTGGAGGACGGACAGGTCACGATGCTTCTCGGCTGCATCAAGGACGTCAAGCCCCAGGAGCGTGACGACCAGCTGCGGGAATACCGCCAGACCCACGATGAGCTGACCGGTCTCTTAAACCGCTTCGAAGGCGAAGAGGCCGTGACGAGATATCTCTCGAACAAGGAAGGCGGCAAATGTGCCTTCATCCTCATCGACATCGACAACTTCCGCACCATCAACGAGACCCTCGGCCACGGCTTCGGCGACTATGTCCTGAAGATGGTTGCCCGCAAGCTCGAAGCCTTCTTCGGCGACACCGGCATCCTGATGCGCTTCGGCGGCGACGAATTCGTCGTTTTCTTGAAGGACTACCCGAACCGCGCGGTCCTCGACGAGAAGCTGATCGCTCTCTCCGACGCCATGAACCAGGAGCTTCTGCACCACGACAACATGTTGAGCGTCGACCTGGCAGAGAGCTTCGGCGTGGCCTGCTATCCGGATCACGGCACCACCTTCCGCCGCCTCTTCGAGTGTGCGGATTACGCCCTCTTCCAGGCCAAGAAGCGCGGCGACCACAAGTACGTGATCTTCGAATAATGCCTTCCCTTGGAGCCCCTTCGGGGGCTCTTTTTTTGTCTTCGCAACCTTTACAAACATTTTACAGACAGAACCTGCCAATTCCTGCATACTTCTGAGCCCCTGTTATGTTACAATAGAGCCATGAACGAAGAAAAGAGGACTCGCTATATGATCTTCTGTGTTGACGACGATCCTTCCATTCTGGATCTGATGATTTATTCTCTTCAGCTGGGCGGCCTGACGGCCAAAGGCTTCCCCGACGCGGACACGTTCTGGGAGGCTATGAAGACTGAGCGTCCCCAGCTCATTGTCCTGGACATCATGCTCCCCGGCGAGGACGGGATCTCCGTCCTGAAGAAGCTTCGCAGCTCACCCCTGACCGAATCGATCCCCGTGATCATGGCCACCGCCCGCGGCGATGAGTACGACCGCGTCACCGGCCTGGACCTCGGCGCGGATGACTATCTGAGCAAGCCCTTCGGCATGATGGAGATGGTCTCCCGCATCAAAGCAGTCCTTCGCCGCACGTCCGTGCAGGATGTCCGCCTGGTGCTCCGCTATAAAGACCTGACGCTGGACCACTCCCGCCATCTGGTCTCCTGCCGCGGCTCCGAGGTGATCCTCACGCTGAAGGAGTACGAGATTCTCAAGCTCTTCATGGAGAACATCGGGGTCGTCCTCACCAGAGACCGGCTGCTGACCATGATCTGGGGCCAGAACTATACCGGCGAGACCCGCACCGTCGACGTGCATATCGGCACGCTGCGCTCGAAGCTCGGCAGCTGCGGGGACCTGATCCAGACAGTGCGCGGCGTCGGCTACCGCATGGAGTGATCCATGAGCAAGAAGATCTTTTATTCCATCTGGCTGGTCACCTCCCTGGTGCTGCTCTCCTGCCTGACGATCGTACTTGCAGTGGTCTATTCCCATTTCACGCAGGAGCAGTTCGAGCAGCTGCGGGACGAGACCCGGCTGGCCACCCAGGGGGTCATCCTGGACGGCCAGGAGTATTTCGAGAACCTCGGGCAGACCGATTTCCGCATCACGTGGATCACCTCCGAAGGCATCATCCTCTATGACAGCGAAGCGGACCAGACCGTCATGGAGAACCACCTGGAGCGCGAGGAGATCCGTCAGGCGCTGGAGACCGGCAGCGGCCAGGCCAGCCGCTACTCTTCCACGCTCTCGACCCGCCTTCTCTACACCGCACAGCGTCTTCCCGACGGCTCGGTGCTCCGCCTCTCCATCACGCAGCTGACGGTCTGGCACCTGTTTATGCGCTTCCTCCCGCAGATCCTCATCATCCTCGCGGTGGCACTCCTCCTCTCGAGCCTCCTGGCCTCACGCCTGGCGGCCCGCATCGTGGAGCCGATCAACCGCCTGAACCTGGAACGGCCGATGGAAGCTGCCTCTACCCACAGATACGACGAGATCCGTCCGCTGCTGGCGCGGCTGGACGAGCAGCGCAGGCAGATCCAGAAGGACCAGCAGGAGATCGAGAAGACCTCCCTGATCCGCCAGGAATTTACTGCCAATGCCTCTCATGAGCTCAAGACGCCCCTGCATGTCATCTCCGGCTACGCGGAACTGCTGGAGACCGGCATGGTGCAGGGAGACGACGTGAAGGTCTTCGCGGGCAAGATCCGCGGCGAGTCCGAGCGGATGGCCAACCTGGTAGAAGATATCATCGATCTCTCGCGCCTGGACGGCGGCGCGGTCGGCATGCGCAGAGAGCGCGCCGATCTGTACCGGATCGCCGGCAATGCGGTCGAAAGCCTGGAGGGACCGGCCTCCGACGCGCAGGTGGAAGTAAGCCTCACGGGCTCTCCCTCCTACGTCAGCGGCATCCCCCACGTGCTCTACAGCATTGCGTATAACCTCTGCGTCAACGCGATCAAGTATTCCGAGCCCGGCGATTCCGTCACGGTGCGCGTGCACCCGGAGGGCAGCCGCGTCATCCTCCGCGTCGAGGATACCGGCATCGGCATCCCCCAGGCGGACCTGGACCGTATCTTCGAGCGCTTCTACCGCGTGGACAAGAGCCATTCCAAGGAAGTGGGCGGCACCGGCCTGGGCCTCTCCATCGTGAAGCACGCCGCGCGCATCCACGGGGCGTCCATCACGGTCGAAAGTGAGGTTGGCAAGGGCTCTGCCTTCACCCTCTCCTTCCCCGAAGCAGGCCCCGCAGAAGCATAAACCCCGGCCGGACATCCGATCCGGCCGGGGTTTCTTGTTTTTTCAAGATTTCTTTCGCATTTTACATAAAATTGATATCTTATTTTCCATTTCTCTTGTATCATAGGAGTATGAGGCGCAATATGCGTTTCACATCATCAGGATCAGGTCTCCGACGGATGCCTGCCTGCCGCAAAGCAGCTTCGCGAACCACCGCTTCCATGCGCGCCGCGAAGTCCGGATGAAGGAACAAAACTCAGAAAGAAAAGGAAAACCACATGTCCATTTATGAAGTATTCATTCTGCTCGGCGGCGTAGGTCTCTTCCTCTACGGTAT
>JAFPYK010000067.1 GCA_017412265.1 Lachnospiraceae bacterium | reverse complement strand
GGCTCTGCCCCGGCACCGGCGTATAATACAGGCCTCTCACATCCTCGGCCCGCCAGATCTTCATTCTTATTTCCTCCTCGCATGGATCTGTCTCTTATCATAACACATAGAGAGACCTCATCAAATCCATTTTCCGCCATTTTATAAGGTAATTTCGCTTTACATGGATTTGACTTTCCCGCTCCCGCCACGTATAATCATAAACCAGACAACAGATGAAACATCCGAACAAGGTATGAGAAGAAAAGGATTCCCGCAAATGAACGAACAAGAACCCGCTGTCCTCGAAGAACTCCACGAGGAGAACAAGATGGGCTACGAGCCCATCCCGAAGCTGATATTTACCATGTCCCTGCCCATCATGATCTCGATGCTGGTGCAGGCCCTCTATAACATCGTCGACTCGATCTACGTCTCCCGCCTGAGCGAAGACGCGCTCTCCGCCGTCTCTCTCGCCTTCCCGGTGCAGAACATCATGATCGCGGTCGGCACCGGCACGGCGGTCGGCGTCAACGCGGTCCTCTCCCGTGCCCTCGGCGAGAAGAATTACAGGCGGGCGAATAAGACAGCCAACAACGCCCTCTTCCTGGCCGTGGCCTCGAGCCTGGTCTTCGTGATCTTCGGCCTGTTTTTCACCCGGATCTATTTTGAGTCGCTGACCGACATCCAGGCCATCATCGACTACGGAACCACCTACACCGAGATCGTCACGGTGGTCTCCTTCGGCCTCTTCGGCGCGATCATGACGGAGCGTCTTCTGACCTCCACCGGGCGCACCGTCTACACGATGATCACCCAGATGACCGGTGCGGTCACGAACATCATCCTGGACCCGATCCTGATCTTCGGCTATCTCGGACTCCCGAAGATGGGCATCGCGGGCGCCGCGGTGGCGACCGTCGCCGGGCAGATTCTCGCGATGACCCTCGGCCTGATCTTAAATATCCGCTTAAACCATGACATCAAGCTCGACATCCGCCAGATGAAGCCCGAAGGCAAGATCATCCGGCGCATTTACCAGATCGGCGTGCCCTCCATCGTGATGGCCTCCATCGGCTCGGTCATGAACTTCTTCATGAACAAGATCCTGCTGAGCTTCAATTCGACCGCAACCGCCGTCTTCGGCGCGTACTTCAAGCTCCAGAGCTTCGTCTTCATGCCCGTCTTCGGTATGAACAACGGCGTGGTCCCGATCGTCGCCTACAACTACGGCGCGCGCAACAAGCCGAGGATCCTCGAGACCCGGCGCAAGGCCATCCTCTACGCGACGATCATCATGCTGGTGGGACTCGCGGCCTTCCAGCTCTTCCCTCAGCTTCTGCTGGGGATGTTCGCCCCCTCGGAAGAGATGCTTCGCATCGGCATCCCCGCCCTGCGCTACATCAGCCTCTCCTTCCTCCTGGCCGGCTTCTCCATCGTGAGCATCTCCGTCTGCCAGGCCCTCGGCAAGAGCATGTACGGCCTCTACCTCTCCCTGATCCGTCAGCTCTTCGTACTTCTGCCGGTCGCGTGGCTTCTCTCCCGGACCGGGCAGCTCAACCTCGTATGGCTGGCCTTCCCGATCGCAGAGTTCGCGGCCCTGCTCTTAAGCCTGTATTACAATCACCGGGTCATGAAGGTGATCGATCTCTGATTCATGGCAGACAATAAGGCCATGCGGAACCGATTCGGTTCCGCATGGCCTTTTCTTTTTCTCTGATATCTCCGGTCTTACAGCACCGCCATCGACACATACTCCAGGGCCACCATCAGGGTGATCATCACGAGCACCACAGCCAGCACCTTGGCATTTCTTCTCTTCTCACTCGCCAGCGTCGCAATGTACTCCCGGACAAATGCATTCACCCAGAAATACCGCTTCGTCGCGCTTCCGATGCCCTCCGCGCGCACTCCCTGCGCCGTGGCGATCATGCCCGAGCGCAGCACGTGATAATTGGTCGTGGAAAATGCGATCTTCGCGTCCTTCCCGCCTTCGCGCTCCCGGATCAGCTCCACCGAATTCCGGAAATTCTCCTGCGTATTCACGGACCGGTTCTCCACGAGGATCTGCTCCTCCGGGATGCCGATGCCCCTCAGATACGCCGCGATCGCGTCGCCCTCCGCCATCACTTCATCCGAGCCCTTTCCGCCGGAAGGCACGAAGACCAGGTCCTTCCCCGCGGCCTTCTTCTGCATCTTCGCAAATTCCACGGCCCGGTCGGCCCTGCCCTGCAGAAGCCTCGTGAGCGTCCCGTCCTCCATGATCCTGCTTCCCAGGATCAGGATGTAGTCCTTGTCAAATGCCGGGATCCGCCTCGCAGCCTTGAATCCCAGAACCACCGTCGCGATCAGGAGCATCTCCAGATAGACAACGGCACCGAGAAAAGCGTTCTTCACAAACAGGAAGGTGTAGTAGCCCCAGCCGCTCAGGTTGTGCACGTCAATGACCGCGTCTGCGGAATAGTACAGATAATTCTCAACCAGCGTCACTCCGATGATGCTCAGGCAGAAAAATGCGCCCAGAATCACGCCCAGCATATTGCGCCACGTCCTGCCTTCCCGCCTCATCAGCCGGAAATTGCTGGCCGCAGCCATGACCGACACGATAAAAGCCACCGGGAATGTGACGATCGAGAACCGGTCCGCCGACCCGAGCACCGCCCGGACGATGCCGATCACTCCGGTGCCCGCCGGAATCTGCAGCAGCATCAGGACGATCAGGAATCCGAGATAGACCAGCAGGCCGAGGTTCGCGATATTCCTCGACTGGTACAGATTCCTCGCCATATCCCTGCGGTACCGCCGAAGCAGCAGGACAAAGAGCAGGCACAGGTACAGACACATGCAGACCGGGATCACCCAGCCTCCGGTGCAGCCGCCGAAGTACTCGTTGCTCGTCACGATCCTTCCCATATGCACATAGGCCATCGCGCTGCTGCTCGATACAGGGTTGGCCGCATCCGACACCTTCACGAAGACACGGTTTCTCCCGGCCGGAAGCACCTCCCCCGTCGCCTCGAGGGTCACATACACCAGATTCCCCTCCGTCCACTGATCCTTGATCCGGACCAGCTCCTTCTCCTGCTCCAGCGTCACCCTCAGGGTCTCCGGATGCTTCGCGACGTCCGCCCCGTACGTTTCCACCGTCAGAGTGTCGCCCTGAACCCAGAGCACCGCCAGGCAGACCATCGCCAGAAACACCCTGGTCAAAATCACATAAATCCTCTTCATAACACCTCAAAACGGGCGGGGCGCCGGCCCCGTCCGGATTCCTCTTCCTCTTCAAATGACCTCAGCAAAGCACTGCGGATATACATTATAACAGATTCATATCCCTCCCACAATCATTTTCGCCCGGCCAAAAGCCCACAGTTAGCCCCTTGTTTTTCGCTTAACAATCTAGTATAATTTAATAGTTAACAATAATGGTAACCTAATGCCATTCGGAGATTTATTTCCACGAAACATTTAGGAGGAACAAGCATGACTCTCACAGAAGAAGAAAAGAAGCAGAAATATGCTGAGCTCGCAGCCTTCATCGACGAGTACAAGGACAAAAAGGGTCCTCTGATGCCCGTGATGCAGAAGGCGCAGGATTTATTCAGCTATCTCTCCCTGGAGACCCAGATTTTTATCGCTGACCGGCTTGGTATCCCGGTAACCGATGTCTACGGCGTCGCCACCTTCTATTCCCAGTTCTCCCTGCAGCCCAAGGGCGAGTACATCGTCAGCGTATGTCAGGGAACCGCTTGCTACGTCAAAGGCGCGAAGGACGTCCTCGACGAGGTCAAGAAGAACCTCGGCATCGAGGTCGGCGAGACCACCGCTGACGGCAAGTTCACCATTCAGGATACCCGCTGTCTCGGCTGCTGCGGCCTTGCTCCCGTTATGACCATCAACGATAAGGTCTACGGAAGACTGGTCCCTGCCGACATCAAGGGCATTCTGGCCAACTATTGATCCCGCGGTCAAGAAAGTATCGCCTATGAAGATCTCAGAAGTAAAAGACCTTTTGGATGCGGAAGTCCTGTGCTGTGAAGACGACCTGGACACCGAACTCTGCTCTGCCTGCGGCTGTGACATGATGAGCGACGTGCTCGCCTATGTCAAGAACCAGGCCGTCCTGCTGACCGGACTGGTGAATCCCCAGGTCATTAAGACTGCCGAGATGATGGATATGCGGTGCATCGTATTTGTGCGCAGCAAGAGACCGAATCATGATATGATCCGCCTTGCGGAAGAGACCGGTCTTGTGCTTCTTGCCAGTGATTATACGCTTTTTAAAGCCTGCGGAATACTCTACCTGAACGGACTGCGCGGAGAAACCAACTGAAGGGAGGGCGGACATGGCAGAAGCAATCACTTTCCACTTTGACGTTGACGGAGAAAACTTTACCTCTGCCGGCAACGCCTCAGTGCAGGTCAAGCGGAAGCTGCGGCACCTCGGATTCCCTGCGGACGTCATCAAACGTGTGGCAATCGCCATGTATGAGGGCGAGATTAATATGGTCATCCACGCCGACGGCGGATCCGCAGACGTCATCGTCTCCCCGGAGGAAGTCAAGATCGTGCTGGCTGACAGAGGCCCCGGAATCCCCGACGTAGCCCTGGCTATGAAGGAGGGCTATTCCACCGCCTCGGACAGTATCCGTTCCCTCGGATTCGGTGCCGGGATGGGACTGCCGAACATGAAACGCTACACCGATTCCATGGAGATCGATACCAAACTGGGTGTCGGCACGACGATCACCATGACCGTGAAGGTCGCTTGAGGCAGAGGCAGATATGGCTAAGGAGTATCGTCATTCTGTTTCGCTGGACCGTGACCGCTGCAAGGGCTGTACGCACTGTCTGCGGCGCTGTCCCGTCGAGGCCATCCGCATTCATGACGGCAAGGCCCGCATCAATTCCAACCGCTGCATCGACTGCGGCGTATGTATCGACGTTTGCCCTCATAAGGCAAAGAAAGCCACCAGCGACAAGCTGGCGGACATCAAACGGTTCAAGTATACGGTTGCTCTTCCTGCCCCGTCTCTGTACGGACAGTTCGACAACCTGGATGACATCGACTACGTCCTTCAGGGCCTTCTGGACCTGGGATTCGACGATGTGTACGAGGTATCCCGCGCGGCCGAAGTGGTCAGCGGCCTCACCCGCATCTACCTGAGCCGCGACGATATCGAGAAACCCGTGATCAGCTCGGCATGCCCTGTGATCGTACGCCTGATCTCGCTCCGGTATCCTTACCTGTGCGAGAACATCCTTCCGATCCAGCCGCCGGTGGACATCGCGGCCCATCGGGCCCGCGAGCGCGCCCTGGAGAAGCATCCGGAGCTTACGTCCGAGGACATCGGCATCGTCTTTATCTCGCCGTGCCCCGCCAAGGTCAGCTACATTAAGAACGGGAGCGACGGCAAGAAGTCCGATATCGATCTGGTGCTCTCCATGAGCGACATTTATTTCGACCTTCTCGATGTCATGAAGATGGAGCTCTCTTCCGAGCCCATCTCCCACACCGGAATGATCGGTGTCAGCTGGGCATCGACCGGCGGCGAAGCCAGCGCGCTCTTCAACGACAAGTACCTGGCGGCCGACGGAATCGAGAACGTGATCCGCGTCCTCGAGCAGATCGACAACGGCAACTTCCCCTACCTGGAATTCATCGAGCTCAACGCCTGCAACGGCGGGTGCGTGGGCGGCATGATGACGGTAGAGAACCCCTATATCGCGAAGGCGCGTCTTCAGACGCTGAAGAGATATCTCCCGGTGTCGGAGAACTGGGATTTCCGGGACGACAGCAATGCCGAGATCCCCGAGAAGTACCTGTCCGGTCCGGTCGAGTACGCGCCTGTATCAGCACTTTCCAGCAACATGAGCGAGGCCATGGCGAAGATGTCCCGCATCCAGGAGATCCACAAGATGCTGCCGGATATCGACTGCGGCTTCTGCGGCTCCCCGACCTGTTACTGCTTCGCAGAGGATGTGGTAAAAGGCAGCGCGGATATCAGCGAGTGCATTTTCATGCTGCGTGAGAAGATGCAGAAAGCGGCAAAGGAAGAACAACATGAAGATCAGTGAGCTTGCAGAGAAGATGCAGCTGATTCCTCAGTCTCTCCCGGATCCTGACCGGGAAGTCGAGGGATTCTATGCGGGAGACCTCTTAAGCTGGGTCATGGGCCGGGCGCAGCCCGATCAGGCCTGGTTTACCATCATGAGCAACGTCAACGTTCTTGCGGTGGCGACTCTGGTGGACCTGTCTGCGGTCATCCTCGCCGAAGGCGTCACGCTTTCCGAGAAGGATGCCGAGTCAGCCAGGGAGAAGGGCATCAATGTGTTTACCAGTGACAAGAGCACTTACGAGCTCTGCGCGCTGGCCGGGGAACTGACCCGATGAAACTCGCCGGTGACCTGCACATTCATTCCTGCCTCTCCCCCTGCGGCGACAACGATATGACCCCGGCCAACATCGCCGGCATGGCGATGCTGAAGGGCCTTAAGATTGTCGCGCTCACCGACCACAATACATCCAAGAACTGCCCCGCATTTTTTGAAGCCTGCGAAGCCTGCGGGATCCTGCCGATTGCCGGCATGGAGATCACGACGGCAGAAGATATCCATGTGATAGCGTTGTTTCCGGATCTGGAATCCGCGATGCGCTTCGACGCATTTGTGGACACCCAGCGGATTCGCATCAAGAACCGCAAGGATATTTTCGGGGAACAGAGAATTATGGACGCCGAGGACCACATCATCGGCGAGGAGGAGGACCTCCTCATCAACGCCACGATGATGGACCTGGTGACCGCAACCGAGAAAACAAGAGAATTCGGGGGCGTCTCTTATCCTGCACATATTGACAAGGAAGCGAACGGCATCATCGCCACGCTGGGTTTTATGCCCGACGAACCGGTCTACACCTGTTACGAGTTTCACGACCCGAACAACATTCACAAGTACCGGGAAGCCTATCATCTGGGAGACGCGAAGTTCCTCTTCTGCTCCGACGCCCACTACCTGTGGGACATCAAGGAAGGGGACGACGCGATGCTTCTGGACTGTCCGGAGGCAGGAACCGACGACGAAAAACGCAGGGCTGTTTTGAAGTCATTTCAATGACGAAAGAAAGGGATATTTATGAAAGAGCTTTCTCTGAATATACTGGATATCGCACAGAATTCGGTGAAGGCCGGCGCGAAGCACATCGGGATTCACATCTTCGAGAAGGCCAATGAGCTCTCCTTCGAGATCACCGATGACGGATGCGGCATGAAGCCGGAGCAGGTCGAGAAGCTGATCGATCCCTTCTTTACGACAAGGACCACCCGCAAGGTGGGCCTGGGCATTCCGTTTCTGAAGCTCGCCGCGGAGCAGTCCGGCGGCCACATCAGTGTGGAAAGCCGCAGCCGGGAGGATTATCCCGACAACCCCGGAACCAGGGTCTTCGCCCTGTTCCGGACCGATAATATCGATTTCACTCCCATGGGCGACATCACGTCCACCATCGTCTCCCTGATCCAGGGCGCCGATACCATCGACTACGATTTCTCCTGGGAGAATGAGAACGGCTCCGCTGCACTCTCGACCGCAGACATGCGCGAGATGCTCGGAGACGATGTAGCGCTTTCCTCGCCCGAGATTCTTTCCTGGGCGGGTGAGTATATTAACGAACAGTTGGCAGCAATCAACGTTCAGCAATAAAGCAAAGGAAGGAACAACGCTATGAAATCTTTGGAAGAACTTGCCGCGATCAGAGACCGGATGAAGTCTCGCGTGGTTCTCAGGGAAGGAAGCGGTGAGACCCGTGTCGTCGTCGGTATGGCTACCTGCGGTATCGCGGCCGGCGCAAGACCTGTTCTCAACGCCTTCGTGGAGGAAGTCGCGAAGGAGAACCTTACCGACCACGTCACTGTCACCCAGACCGGATGCATCGGCATCTGCCAGTACGAGCCGGTCGTGGAGGTCTTTGAAGCGGGCAAGGAGAAAGTGACCTATGTCAAGATGACCGCCGAGAAGGCAAAACGCGTGGTTGAGGAACATCTGAAGGGCGGAAAGCCTGTTTCTGAATATACCATCGGCAATAACTAAGGAAAGGGTTTGGTAAAAACTTATGATTCGTACACACGTACTGGTTTGCGGCGGTACCGGCTGTACCTCTTCCAACTCTCCTGCCATCCGCGCTGCGATGGAGAAGGAGATTGAAGCAAGAGGTCTTTCCGAAGAAGTCAAGGTCGTTCAGACCGGATGCTTCGGCCTCTGTGCCCTGGGCCCCATCATGATCGTTTATCCCGACGGAACCTTCTATTCCCGCGTCACCGAGGAAGATGTCCCCGAAATCGTGGAAGAGCATCTGCTCAAGGGCCGTCCGGTCGAGAGACTTGTTTACAATGACACCGGCAACGAAGAGAAGGTCGACGGACCGGTCTCCTTAAGCGACACCGGCTTCTACAAGAAGCAGCTTCGTCTCGCTCTCCGCAACTGCGGCGTCATCAACCCTGAAGTGATCGATGAGTACATCGCCATGGACGGCTATGCCGCTCTGGGCAAGGTCCTCACCGAGATGACCCCGAAGGAAGTCATCGATCTCGTTCTCGCCAGCGGACTTCGCGGCAGATGCGGCGCAGGCTTCCCCACCGGCCGCAAATGGATGTTTGCTTCCGGCGGCGAACCGGGAACCAAGAAATATGTCGTCTGTAACGCCGACGAAGGCGATCCGGGTGCATTCATGGACCGTTCCGTTCTGGAAGGCGATCCTCACGCAGTCATCGAGGCTATGGCCATCGCGGCTTACGCGATCGGTGCGGATGAAGGCTACATCTACGTCCGTGCAGAGTATCCGATCGCTGTCAAGCGTCTGAACATCGCCATCGGCCAGGCTCGTGAATACGGCCTGCTCGGCAAGAACATCTTCGGTACCGGCTTCAACTTCGACATCACCGTACGTCTCGGCGCCGGCGCATTCGTCTGCGGCGAAGAGACCGCTCTTCTGACCTCCATCGAGGGCAACCGCGGCGAGCCTCGTCCTCGTCCTCCGTTCCCGGCGGTCAAGGGTCTGTTCGGCCAGCCGACCATCATCAACAACGTTGAGACCTACGCGAACATCCCTCAGATCATCCTGAAGGGTGCCGAGTGGTTCAGCTCCATCGGCTGCGAGAAGTCCAAGGGAACCAAGGTATTCGCACTCGGCGGCAAGATCAACCACACCGGCCTTGTCGAGGTTCCGATGGGTACCCCTCTGTCCACGATCATTTACGATATCGGCGGCGGCATCCCGAACGGCAAGAAGTTCAAGGCTGCTCAGACCGGCGGACCTTCCGGCGGCTGCATCCCTGCTTCCCTGATCGACACCCCTGTCGACTACGATTCCCTGACGGCCATCGGCTCCATGATGGGTTCCGGCGGACTGATCGTCATGGACGAAGACAACTGTATGGTAGACATTGCCAAGTTCTTCCTGACCTTCACGGTCGACGAGTCCTGCGGCAAATGTACACCTTGCCGTGAAGGCACCAGAAGAATGCTGGAGATCCTGGAGCGCATCACCGACGGTAAGGGCGAGGAAGGCGACATCGAGCGTCTGGAGTCCCTTGCGAAGACCATCAAGACCACCGCTCTGTGCGGACTTGGCCAGACCGCTCCGAACCCGGTACTCTCCACCATCCGCTACTTCCGTGACGAGTATGAAGCTCACATCCGCGAGAAGAGATGTCCTGCTCATGTATGTCAGAAGCTTGCCCGCTTCGTCATCGATCCTGAGAAGTGTAAGGGCTGCTCGGCCTGCTCCAGAAAGTGCCCTGTCGGCGCGATCAGCGGCCAGATCAAGTCTCCTTTCGTGATCGACCAGACCAAGTGCATCAAGTGCGGAACCTGTCTCGATACTTGTAAGTTCGGCGCTATCTCGAAAAACTAATCAGGGGGAACCAAAATATGGATATGATTAATCTTACCATCGACGGCATTCAGGTAAGCGTCCCCGCCGGCTCGACCGTTCTCGAAGCCGCGAGAGCTGCCAACGTCAATATACCCACACTTTGCTATCTGCCTGAAGTTCAGCAGATCGGCGCCTGCCGCCTTTGCCTTGTAGAGGCTTCCGGCACCAGAGGTTTCGGCGCTGCCTGCGTACTTCCCGCAACCGACGGGATGGTCGTCAAGACCAACACCCCCGAGCTGCGCGAGCAGAGAAAGGTTAACTTAGAGCTGCTCCTCGCCAACCACAACCGCGAGTGTACTTCCTGCATCCGCAGTGAGAACTGCGAATTCCAGGCTCTGTGCCGCGAGTATGGCGTAGACGGCTATCCGTTCGACGGTGTGAAGACCCCGACCACGATCGACGAGGTCTCTCCTTCCATCGTCCGCGACAACTCCAAGTGCATCAAGTGCCGCCGCTGCGTGGCAGCCTGCAACAAGATCCAGCACATCGGCGCAATCGGACCGAGCAAGCGTGGCTTCAACACCACGATCGGCTCCATCTTCGGCAGAAGCCTTGCCGACAGCCCTTGCGTCAACTGCGGTCAGTGTATCCTGGCATGTCCGACCGGCGCTCTGCATGAGAAGGAGAGCATCCAGGAAGTCTGGGAAGCGATCGGCGATCCCAACAAGCACGTGGTTGTACAGCCCGCTCCGGCAGTCCGCGCAACCATCGGCGAAGAGTTCGGACTTCCGATGGGCACCCCTTGCACCGGCAAGCTTGCCGCAGCTCTGAAGAGACTGGGCTTCGACAAGGTATTTGACACCAACTACGGCGCAGACCTGACCATCATCGAGGAAGGCAACGAGTTCATCCGTCGTCTGAACGACCCGAACGCGGTTCTTCCGATGATCACCTCCTGCTCGCCCGGCTGGATCAAGTACTGCGAGTCCTTCTTCCCGGAGTTCATCCCGAACCTTTCGACCTGTAAGTCTCCTCATCAGATGCTCGGCGCAATGATCAAGAGCTACTATGCGGAGAAGGCCGGAATCGACCCGAAGGACATCTACACCGTCTCCATCATGCCTTGTACCGCGAAGAAATTCGAGGCGAAGCGTCCTGAGATGAAGAATGCAGAAGGTCTTGCGGATGTCGATGCGGTTCTTACCGTCCGTGAGCTTGGCCGTATGATCAAGCAGGCCGGTATCGACTTCGTCCGTCTTCCGGATGAAGATTTCGATTCCTTCTTCGGCGCCTCCTCCGGCGCGGCCGATATCTTCGGCGCAACCGGCGGCGTTATGGAAGCGGCTCTTCGTTCCGTATACGAGCTTGTCACCGGACAGACCCTTGACAACGTCGACTTCACCGCGGTTCGCGGCATCGAGGGCGTCAAGGAGGCTGAGGTGAACGTGGGCGGCACCATCGTCAAGGTGGCGGTTGCCAACGGCACAGGCAATGCCGAGAAGCTTCTGAACGCAGTCAAGAGCGGCGAGAAGACCTATCACTTCATCGAAGTCATGGGCTGCCCCGGCGGCTGCGTGACCGGCGGCGGTACCCCGATCGTTTCTTCGAAGGATCGTGCTTACCACAACGTCAAGGCTGAGAGAGCGAAAGCCCTCTATCAGATCGATGCCGGCAAGGCAATCCGTAAGTCTCACGAGAACGCTTCCGTCATGGCTCTCTATGGCGAAGGCTCTTATCTCGGCGAGCCCGGCGGACACAGAGCTCATGAACTTCTGCACACCCACTATGTGGAGCGCAAGAAATACGAGTAATCTGAGACCATAACAACCGACAGGGAGTGCCGCGAGGCGCTCCCTGTTTTTCCTTCACTCTGCAGCATACCGCTGCACCTACGGGGGCAACCATGAAAAAACTGCGCATCGCAAGCGACCTTATTCTGGCCGTGCTTGTCTTCTACGCCTGGGGCCGGATGTTCCTCGGCCAGGACGGGCTCCTGGTCTCACGCGGATTCTCGAGCCTGAAGTACTTCACCATCCTGTCGAATCTCTTTGCGGGAGTCACCGCCCTGATCGATCTGCCCTGCGCGTGCAGGGGCGCGGAGGCCGGGCGAAAGCTCACACTGATGAAATACATGTCGGCCGCTTCGGTCATGCTGACCCTGACCACGGTGGTCCTCTTCCTGGGACAAATCTACGGGCTCCGGGCGATGTTTGCAGGCGTTAATCTGATCCTTCATTTGATCGTCCCTGTGCTTGCAGCCCTTGATTTCATCGTTCTACGCCTGTCGTACAGAATCTCCTTCCGGGAGAGCCTGACCGCGGTCATTCCCATGGCGGTTTACGGTATCGGCTACGTGCTGAACATCCTCATCAACGGTGTCGGGACCCCTCCGGCCACCAACGACTGGTACGGATTTGCCCGCTGGGGCCTCGGATGGACACCCCTGGTCTTCCTCGTGGTCGCACTCGTAACCTGGGGACTCGGCGGTCTCCTGCTGCTCCTGCGGACCGCGATCAAACCCCTGAGGAACAGACCTTAACCATAAATCCAACACACGAAACCATAACAAAAGGCCTTGAAGCTGAGCAGTCTCAGACTTCAAGGCCTTATTTGCCGGAAAATGATAATTTATCTGGCTGACGCATTGATATGTACCCAGTTTCCTGGACACATTGATTTATGACCGAGGCTCAACAGGTGGAT
>JAFPYK010000010.1 GCA_017412265.1 Lachnospiraceae bacterium | reverse complement strand
GCAGTCAACGTGTGCATAGTGACGGGCAGCGGTCTCGTACTCGACGTGAGCGGAGTTGATGGTGATTCCACGCTCTCTCTCTTCCGGAGCCTTATCGATGTTCTCGAAGTCGACGATCTGGTTGGTAGCGGACGGCAGTCTCTTTGCCAGAACCTTGGTGATCGCAGCAGTCAGGGTGGTTTTGCCGTGGTCAACATGTCCGATGGTTCCGATGTTGCAATGCGGCTTGGTTCTGTCAAATTTCGCTTTTGCCATTGTTCTATCCTCCTTGAATGAATCTGATCTTCTTATTATTCAGATTTTAAAATAGACTAAGTTGAATTATATCCCAGAAGCCCTTGATTAGCAAGGGTTTTCGGTATCTGTCGTTACTTGTGTTTCCTGACTTATCTGTGCTCGTTCAGCACCTTGTCGGAAATGTTCTTCGGTACGGCTTCGTACTTTTCGAAGAACATGGAGTAGTTCGCACGTCCCTGGGTCCCGGAACGGAGATCGGTGGAATAACCAAACATCTCGGAAAGCGGAACGAACGCCTTGATCATCTTGCCGCCGGAAATATCCTCAAAACCTTCGACGCGGCCGCGCCGGGAGTTGATGTCACCGACAACAAAGCCCATGTAATCCTCAGGCGTCGTGATCTCGACCTTCATGATCGGCTCAAGCAGCACGGAAGCGCCCTTTGCCATAGCGTCCTTGAATGCCAGGGATCCGGCGATGTGGAACGCCATTTCTGAGGAGTCGACTTCGTGGTAGGAGCCGTCGTACACGGTCGCCTTCACGCCCAGCACCGGGAATCCGCCCAGAACGCCGGACTTCATGGCATCCTGGATGCCTTCGTCGATCGGCGGGATGTATTCCTTCGGGATCGCACCGCCGGTAACGGCGTTGACGAACTCGTAGGTGCTCTCCGCGTTGGCGTCCATCGGCTCGAACTTGACTTTGCAGTGTCCGTACTGTCCCTTACCGCCGGACTGCTTGACGTACTTGGATTCGACGTCCACAGTCTTGGTGAAGGTCTCTTTGTAGGCCACCTGCGGTGCGCCGACATTTGCCTCGACGTGATACTCTCTCAGCAGTCTGTCGACAATGATCTCCAGGTGCAGCTCGCCCATACCGGAGATGATGGTCTGACCGGTCTCCGGATTGGTAGCGGCGTGGAAGGTCGGATCCTCCTCTGCCAGCTTCTGCAGGGCATCGATCATCTTGGTCTGGCCTGCCTTGGTCTTCGGCTCGATGGCGATGTCGATGACCGGCTTCGGAATCTCGAGGGACTCCAGAATAATGGGATGCTGCTCATCGCAGATAGTATCGCCGGTGGTGGTGTTCTTGAAGCCTACCGCCGCCGCGATATCGCCGGAGTAGACCTTCTCCAGCTCCATTCTCTTGTCCGCGTGCATCTGCAGGATACGTCCCACACGCTCTTTCTTGTCCTTCGTAGAGTTCAGGACATAGGAGCCGGTGTTCAGCGTACCGGAGTACACACGGAAGAATGCGAGCCTTCCGACGAAGGGGTCGGAGATGATCTTGAATGCGAGAGCGGAGAAGGGCTCCTCGTCGGAGGTCTTTCTCTCAGCCTCTTCGCCGTCCGGAGTTGTGCCCTTGACCGCCGGAATATCCGTCGGCGCCGGCATGTACTCGATGACAGCGTCCAGGAGCTTCTGGACGCCCTTGTTGAAGTGCGCGGAACCGCAGCACACCGGGACAGCCAGATTCTCGCAGGTACCCTTGCGGAGCGCCTTCTTCAGTTCTTCGACTGAGGGCTCTTCTCCTTCCAGGTACTTCTCCATCAGTTCCTCATCAAGGTCGCAGATCTGCTCCAACATTTGGGTGTGCCACTCCTCCGCCTCATCCTGCATATCAGCAGGGATATCGGTGATGGAGATATCCTCGCCCTTGGTGTCGTTGTAGATATAAGCCTTCATCTCCATCATGTCGATCAGGCCCTTGAAGTCATTCTCCTTGCCGATGGGCAGCTGGATGCAGACCGGGTTCTTGCCGAGACGATGCTCGATCTGGTCGACTGTCATGAAGAAGTTCGCGCCCATGATGTCCATCTTGTTGACGAAGGCGAGACGCGGAACATGATAGGTGTCCGCCTGCCGCCAAACGTTCTCGGACTGGGGCTCAACGCCTCCCTTCGCGTCGAAGACGCCGACGGCGCCGTCAAGCACGCGGAGAGAACGCTCGACCTCGATGGTAAAATCCACGTGGCCGGGGGTGTCGATGATGTTGATGCGGTGCTCCAGCGCGCCGGGCTTCGGCTTGCAGTGTTCCTGCAGCGTCCAGTGGCAGGTGGTGGCAGCGGAGGTAATGGTGATACCTCTCTCCTGCTCCTGCTCCATGTAGTCCATCGTCGCGGTGCCCTCATAGGTCTCACCGATCTTGTAATTCACGCCGGTATAGTACAGGATGCGCTCGGTGAGCGTCGTCTTGCCGGCGTCGATATGCGCCATGATACCGATATTCCTGGTTCTCTCGAGAGGATACTCTCGTTCTTTAACTGCAGCCACTTGAGCTTCCTCCTAACCTTACTTAAAATCTGTAGTGCGCAAACGCCTTGTTTGCCTCGGCCATCTTGTGCATATCTTCTTTTCTCTTGACCGCAGCGCCGGTGTTGTTGGCTGCGTCCATGAGCTCATTGGCAAGTCTTTCTTCCTGGGTCTTCTCGCCTCTCGCTCTGGAGAAGTTGGTGATCCAGCGGAGTGCCAGCGCCTGTCTTCTGTCCGGCTTCACCTCGATCGGGACCTGATAGGTGGCACCGCCGATTCTCTTTGCCTTGACTTCCAGGACAGGCATGATGTTGTTCATCGCGGTCTCAAAGACCTCGACCGGCTCCTTGCCGGTTTTTTCTCTGATGCGCTCGAATGCGCCGTAGACGATCTTCTGGGCAACGCCCTTCTTACCGTCCAGCATGATCTGGTTGACCAGCTTTGTCACGACTACATTGTTGTAGACCGGGTCAGCCAGAACGCTTCTCTTTCTGGTATATCCTTTACGTGGCACGGTTCTTCCCTCCTTAATTATGTGCCGCAGGCTTGCGCCCGCAGGCTAATTAGATCATCGGTACTCACACATTTTACATGGCAGGTATGTTCGTGCTTGATTCCAATATGTCTTGCTGCATACGCAGATTCGTATCACAATCGTGCACTTATGAGTATGATCTTAAAAATCAGCTGATACTAGAATTATTTCTTCTTGGGTCTCTTCGCGCCGTACTTGGAGCGGGCCTGTTTGCGGTTAGCGACACCTGCGGTATCCAGGGTTCCACGGATAATGTGGTAACGGGTACCGGGCAGGTCCTTGACTCTTCCGCCTCTGATCAGGACAACGCTGTGCTCCTGAAGGTTGTGTCCCTCTCCCGGAATATAGCTGGTGACCTCGATTCCGTTGGAAAGACGGACTCTTGCGATCTTACGGAGCGCGGAGTTCGGCTTCTTCGGGGTCGCAGTCTTAACAGCGGTGCAAACGCCGCGCTTCTGCGGGCAGTTGTCCGTGATCGGCTTCTTATGAAGCGAGTTGAAGCTTCTTAAGAGTGCCGGAGCCTTCGGCTTGCGCTCAGAAGTCTCTCTGCCTTTTCTGACAAGCTGGTTGAATGTTGGCATTCTTTCTTTCACCTCCTGTGATATTTGTCTGCTTTTGCTTTGAATGCAGCCTGACATTGATGTGTGCTCCGGGCCATATCCCGCGGGGACCTGCCGCGCGTCTGCCATCCGCGGGCGGGAACCTCAATGCTTTCCAAGCCGTCATCCGGCTTTTTTGCACAATAAGATATGGCATGCCTGGAGGCACGCCATATCATTATAGGTACATCAAATTCAATTGTCAAGCAGTTTCTTACTCTTCGGTCTCAGAAGGGACCTCGATATCAGCATCATCCGCTTCCGCCGCAGGCTGTTCCGCGAACACGCCCATGGTCTCCTCGGAAAACTCAATGGCCTGGTCATCCGTCTGGAAATCCGCCTCGGTGAAAGGTGTATCCTCCGTATCAAGCTTCACGTTCCTGTAGCGCTTCATGCCGGTACCGGCCGGGATCAGCTTACCGATCAGGACGTTCTCCTTCAGTCCGATCAGGTGGTCGGTCTTTCCGCAGATGGCCGCTTCCGTCAGGACCTTGGTGGTCTCCTGGAAGGATGCCGCGGACAGGAAGGATTCTGTCGCAAGGGACGCCTTGGTGATTCCGAGCATGATCTGCTTGCCGGACGCGGGCTCTTTGCCCTCTTCGATCAGCTTCTCGTTCATGGTGTTGAACTCCAGGACATCCATGTTGATGCCGGGAAGGATGCCGGATTCGCCCGCCTCGTCCACGCGGATCTTCTTCAGCATCTG
>JAFPYK010000066.1 GCA_017412265.1 Lachnospiraceae bacterium | reverse complement strand
CGAGAAGGGACATAGCGCGAGCCGGCGGACCCGCAACGTGATGGAGAATCAGCTCTCGTTCTTCGACCTGAACCAGGCGCCGGACACCTCGTACCTGAAGAAGGAAGAGAGTGAAGAGGAGGAGAAGGTGCTCGCACAGCTCAGAGACCTGGACGAGAACCGGCTGACACCGATGGACGCGCTCCTTCAGATCTCCGCATGGAAGAAACTGTTGATAGATCACGAGTAATGAGGTAGAGAGATGCAGGCAAGAATCCATCGGCTGGATGAAGCCACCATCAACCAGATCGCCGCGGGCGAGGTCGTGGAGCGGCCGGCAGCGGTGGTCAAGGAACTGGTGGAGAACGCCATCGACGCCCGCGCGGGCGTGATTACCGTGGAGATCAAGGACGGCGGGACGTCGCTGATCCGCGTGACGGATAACGGCAGCGGCATCGCGGCGGACCAGGTCGAAGAGGCATTTGTGCGCCACGCGACCAGCAAGATTACGGACGCGTCCGATCTGAACGGGATCGAGAGCCTGGGCTTCCGTGGCGAGGCTCTCTCGTCCATCACCGCCGTCGGCATGGTGGAGGTGGTGACGAAGACCAGAGACGCGCTGACCGGCATCCGCCTGTGCATCGACGGGGGCGTGAAGAAATCGCTCGAGGAGATCGGCTGCCCGGAGGGCACGACGGTGATCGTGCGCAATCTCTTCTACAATACGCCGGCCCGCAAGAAGTTCTTAAAGAGCGACACCGCCGAGGGCAATACCATCGCGGAGCTGATGGAGCGCCTCGCGCAGTCGCACCCGGAGATCGCATTTAAATTCGTAAATAACAACCAGGTGAAGCTGCATACGACCGGAAACGGAGATCTGCAGAGTGTCATTTACCAGATCTACGGCCGGGAGACCGCGAAGAACCTGGTGGAGACGTCCTACGAGGAGGACGGGATCCTCATCCGGGGACTGATCGGCAAGCCGGTGGTCTCCAGAGGAAACCGCTCGAATGAGAATTATTTCATCAACGGGCGGTATGTGCGAAGCCCGATTATCATGAAGGCCATCGAGGAGGCGTACAAGCCGTACCTGATGAGCCACCGCTACCCGATGACGTCGCTGCAGATGACGATTGACCCCACGAGGGTCGACGTCAATGTGCATCCGACCAAGATGGAGGTGCGGTTCAAGGACGGGGACCGGATCTGGAACGCGGTGTTCCGCGCGGTGACCGGGGCCCTGGCCGGGAGAAATATGACGGTTGAGGTGGAGAGCTCGTCGAAGGAGGAGCGGAAGAAGGAACGGAAGGAAGCGGAGGAAGCCGCTAAGCATGCGCCGGAGCCTTTTGAGAAGCGCAGGCTCTCCGAGGAGGTCCCGCTGAAAGCCGTTCGGCCGGTGAGCCAGCTTCCGGGCAGGAACCTTGCATTTGACATCGATACCCTGCCGCAGGTCCTCAAGGAGCCTCCGCTGTATCATGTGGACCGCGGCGCGAACCAGCTGAAGCCGGTTGCGGAGCCGGCCGCGAGAGCGGAGGAGAGCGGCAAGCCTGTGCAGCTGGAGCTTCCGTTTGAGGAGCCCGGCAATCTGATGGCGGAGCAGGATGCCTCCCGCTACCGGATCATCGGCCAGGCCTTCGAGACCTACTGGCTGATCGAGTACGGCAAGGAGCTCTTCTATATCGACCAGCACGCGGCGCACGAGAAGGTGCTCTACGAGCAGGCCATGGCGCATTACCGCGAGAAGGAGTTCGCGCAGCAGATGCTGCTGTCGCCGGTGATCCTGACGCTGAGCGCCAGGGAGGAGGCTGCCCTGCAGTCCCAGATGGAGCTGCTGACGGAGATCGGATTTGAGATCGAGCACTTTGGCGGCAAGGAATACCAGGTGCGGGCCGTCCCGGCGGACCTGTACAATCTGAACAAGGAAGAACTGCTGATGGAGTATCTGGACAGCGCAGAGGAGGCCGGGGGCAGAACGCCCACACCGGAAATGATCCTTTCGAGGCTTGCGACGATGTCCTGCAAGGCGGCAGTGAAGGGCGGAGACACCCTGACGGAGGCCGAGGCGCGCAGGCTCATCGAGCAGCTGATGAAGCTGGAAGATCCGTATCACTGCCCGCACGGGCGGCCGGTCATCATCTCCGTCAGCAAGCATGAATTAGAAAAGAGATTTAAGAGAATTGTGTAAGACATCCAATCCCCTGATCATTCTGACCGGGCCGACGGCCGCGGGCAAAACCAGTCTGTCTCTGTCGCTTGCGGAAGCGGTCGGCGGAGAGATCGTTTCGGCGGATTCCATGCAGGTCTACCGCGGGATGGACATCGGGACCGCGAAGATCCGCCCGGAGGAGACGAGGGGCATCACGCATCATCTGATCGATGTCTGCGATCCGACGGAAGACTATAACGTGGCCCGCTTCGTACAGGAGGCCAGGCGCATTCTGCCGGGCATCTACGAGAGAGGCCATGTGCCGGTGCTGACCGGCGGGACCGGCTATTATATCCAGGCCCTGCTGTACGGGATTGATTTCGCGGAGGAGGAAGACACGGCGGATATCCGCGCGGAGCTCATGGCATATGCCGAGGCACACGGGGCAGAGGCCCTGCACCGGAGGCTCGCGGAGATTGATCCGGACGCAGCGGAGGCCATCCATCCGAACAATATCAAGCGTGTGGTGCGGGCACTGGAATATCACGCCGCCAACGGAGGCAGGATCTCGGAGCACAACCGGAGAGAGCGCGAGAAGGAAGCGGTGTTCCGGTCTGCGTATTTTGTGCTGACGATGGACCGGGCGAGGCTCTACGAGCGGATTGACCGGAGAGTGGAGCAGATGTTTGAGGAAGGGCTGGCCGATGAGGTCCGAGGGCTTCTCGCGGGCGGCCTGTCCCGCGGGGCGGTCTCGATGCAGGGACTCGGCTACAAGGAGACGGCAGCGGCCCTGTGCGGGGAGATGACCATGGAAGAGGCCAGGGAGCGGATCCAGCGGGATACGAGGCATTTCGCCAAGCGCCAGCTGACCTGGTTTCGAAGAGAGCGGGACGTGATCTGGCTCGACAAAGATGCTTATACGGGGGAGGAAGCGCTACTTGCGGAGATGCTTCGGATCCTGAGGGAGAAGGGAATCATATCAAGATGAAGGAACTGGAAACGATCTATGAATCATTAAAAATCTCGCCGGAGGTCTATGACTTCGGGAGAGAGGTGGAGGCGTTGCTTGCGGAGCGCTTCGCGCAGATCGACCGCGTGGCGGAGTTTAACCAGATGAAGGTGATCGGCGCGATGCAGAAGAACCGCTTGAGCGAGATGCATTTTGCCGCGTCCACCGGATACGGCTACAACGACCTGGGGCGGGAGACGCTGGAGGCGGTCTATGCGGATATCTTCCACGCGGAGGCGGCTCTTGTGCGGCCCCAGCTGACCTGCGGCACGCATGCGCTGACGGTGGCCTTGGCGGCCAACCTGCGGCCGGGAGACGAGCTGCTCTCGCCGGTGGGCAAGCCTTATGACACGCTGGAGGGGGTTATCGGCATCCGGCCTTCGAGAGGGTCGCTTGCGGAGTACGGGATCACCTACCGGCAGGTCGATCTGCTCGCGGACGGGACATTTGACTATGAGAATATCCGCAGGGCGATCGGCGAGAAGACGAAGATGGTGACGATCCAGCGCTCGAAGGGCTATCAGACCCGGCCGACCTTCTCGGTCGCGCAGATCGGGGAGCTGATCGCATTTGTCAAGGAGATCAAGCCGGAGCTCATCGTGATGGTGGACAACTGCTTCGGAGAGTTCGTGGAGGTGATGGAGCCTTCGGACGTCGGCGCGGATCTGTGTGTAGGCTCCCTGATCAAGAACCCGGGCGGCGGCCTGGCCCCGATCGGCGGATATATCGTCGGCAGGAGAGACCTGATCGAGGAGTGTGCTTACCGGCTGACGGCCCCTGGCCTCGGTATGGAGGTGGGCGCGACTCTGGGACTCAATCAGTCCTTCTTCCAGGGCCTGTTCCTCGCGCCGACCGTGACTGCGGGTGCCTTAAAGGGCGCGGTCTTCGCGGCAAATGTCTATGAGAAGCTCGGATTTGACGTGATTCCGAACGGGGCAGAGGACCGGCACGATATCATCCAGTCGGTGGTTCTGCGCTCCCCGGAGGCGGTGATTGCCTTCTGCGAAGGCATCCAGGCCGCCGCGCCGGTCGACTCCTACGTGACGCCGGAGCCGTGGGCCATGCCGGGATACCACTCGGATGTGATCATGGCGGCGGGCGCATTTGTGCAGGGTTCGTCCATCGAACTGTCCGCGGACGCGCCGATCGAGCCCCCTTACGCGGTCTATTTCCAGGGCGGACTGACCTGGTATCACGCGAAGCTGGGGATCCTGATGTCCCTGCAGAAATTGTTTGAGAAAAACTTAATTCAACTGTGAGTCCGTTGTAAAGGACGCATGGATATGGTACACTAAAAGTTGGTTTTTCAGGAGAGAGTCCCTTTCGAGCGCGGAAAACGCAGAAGAAAGGAGACATATGGAACACGAACATCTGACTCAGAAGGAATATCCGGTCAGCGAACGGCCTTATGAGAAGGCGCAGTCACAGGGGATCGAGGCACTCTCGGACGGAGAGCTGCTGGCGGTGATCCTGCGGACAGGAACCCGGCACCAGACGGCTCTGGAGCTTGCCAGGAGGGTTCTGAATCTGGATGAGAAGAAGCACCCCGGCCTGCTGATCCTCCGGCAGGCGACGGCGGAGGAGCTGCGGCAGATCGACGGGATCGGCACGGTCAAGGCGATCCAGCTGCTCGCGATCGGGGAGCTGGCCAGGCGGATGTCCAAGACGGCCCGCCCGGAACTGCCGGTGATGCGGTCCGCGCAGGATATCGCCCGGTATTACATGGAGGATTTCCGGCACCTGGGCTACGAGCAGCTCCTGCTGGGGATGCTCGACCACAAGGGGCGCCTGATCGGCGAGAGCATCATGAGCCGCGGCAAGGTAAACGCGACCTTCGTCTCGGTAAGAGAACTGTTTCTGACCGCGCTGCGCAGGGGAGCGGTGCAGATCTTCCTGGTGCACAACCACCCCAGCGGGGACCCTGCACCCAGCGATGAAGACATCGCAATGACAAGGCGGGCCGCGGAGGCGGGGCGGATCCTTGATATCCCGCTCGCGGACCATCTCATCATCGGAGACCTGAGATACACTTCCCTGAGGGACGTGATGAACTTCTCCGAGGACATTTAAGACGGGGACCGCCCGAAGAATGAGGTTTACAATGGCAGGTAATTACTACGGGATTGATTTCGGCAGCAATTCCATCAAGGTTTATAAAGCGGAAGAGGGCATGGTCTATTGCCAGAAGAATCTGATCGCGAAGCGCGGCAAGAACGGCGTGGTGGCCTATGGCGACGAGGCTTATGACATGATGGAGAAGGCGCCGGAGGATATCCAGATCACGAACCCGGTCAAGAACGGGGTTATCACGGATATCGACAACATGCAGTATATGTATGACCGGATCCTGAAGGAGCTGAAGGTGCGCTCCTTCCCGCTCTACCGCCCGAACTTCCTGGTGGCGTTTCCGTTTGACATCACTGAGGTGGAGAAGAAGGCTTTCTACGACGTGGTGGAGAGCTCGCAGATCCGCCCCGGGTCGGTGCTCCTGATCGAGAGAGCGATCTCGGACGGTGTCGGCATCGGCCAGAATGTCGTGGGAACGCGCGGCATGATGATCGTGGACGTGGGATATGAGGTGACCGAGGTCTCCGTGGTTTCTCTGGGCGGCATCGTGCTGAGCCGCATGGTCTTGATCGGCGGCGAGAAGCTCGACGAGGCGGTGCTCAACACGATCAAGAGGCAGTACAATGTCTCGGTCGGACTTAAGACGGCGGAGCTCCTCAAGAAGAGCCTGTCGGAGACGCCCGAGGAAGAGGGAGCCACGCTGACCGCCTACGGAAGGCACATTGTCACCGGCCTGCCGGCGGAGGTGGAGGTGGAGGCATCGGTGCTTCGGGACGCGATGCACGACCTGCTCATGTCGATCGTGGACGGTGTGCGTATCGTCCTCGAGAGAACGCCTCCGGAGATCTCTTCGGACATCAAGAAGACCGGCATCTACCTGACCGGCGGATCCGCGAGGATTCCGGAGCTGTCACGGCTGCTCTCGGAGCACACGGGCCTGGAGGTCTTCGTTTCCGACAACTGCGAGACGGCGGCTGTGGACGGGCTCGGCAAGATCATGGAGTCCAAAGAGCTGTTAAAGGTATTTAAAGAACTGAAGAAAATCCGCAGATTTTACTGACGGGTAACAGAGGATCAATGAGAAGACGCAGAAGAAGGTTTTCCAGATTTACGATCCGCTCCAAATATCTCTTTATCCTGCTGACGCTTGTGTGTGTCAGCCTGCTGTATCTGTCTTACCGCTACGAGCAGCGGTTTGACAGCGCCAGGGACGCCCTGTATTCGATCTACGAGCCGTTTGAGAAAGCGTTCGTGAAGGTGCGGGATTTCACACAGGAGAAGGTGCAGTATTTCCGGGAGAAGGGCGAGCTGATCGCTGAAAATGAACAACTGAATAAGGAGCTGGCGGAGAAGTCCGCGCAGAATACGGTCCTGCTTCAGGAGAAACGAGAACTGGAGGATCTTCGCAAGCTGTTTGATCTGGATCAGACCTACGGTGATTATCCGAAGGTGGCGGCCCGTGTGATCAGCCGCAACACGTCCAACTGGTTCGACCAGTTTGTCATCGACAAGGGGTCGGCGGACGGGATCAGCGAGGGGATGAACGTGCTGGCGGGCAACGGCCTGTGCGGCATTGTGGCGGAGTGCGGCGAGCATTACAGCCGCGTGCGTTCCCTGATTGACGAGGGCAGCTATGTGACCGGAACGTTCCAGGATTCCCGGGAGACCTGCATGGTGCGGGGCGACCTGACGCTGCGGGAGGACGGGACGCTGGCCCTGGACGTATCGCTGATCGATAAGGACGCGCAGCTGTCGGAAGGGGCGGCCGTGGTGACCTCGCAGCTCTCTGACCGGTATCTTCCCGGCATCCTGATCGGCTATCTGATCGATTATAAGATGGATTCGTCGAAGCTGACCATGTCGGGGCATCTGACCCCGGCCGTGGATTTCTCGGATCTGACGACTGTCCTGGTCATTACACAGATGAGGGATACCGAGGAGCTGGAAAGCATG
>JAFPYK010000065.1 GCA_017412265.1 Lachnospiraceae bacterium | reverse complement strand
GCCGGTGGCGGAAGAAGGGAGGAGCCAAATCGGCCGCGGTCGGCAGGTGCGAGGCCGAAGGGCCGAAGCAGCGCCGGGAACCGCAACGAGGCGCAGAGCGATAACCCGGTGGAGAGATGCGGAGCATCTCTTTTCTGTTCTGCCGTATGACCGCGAGGACTCGATTACAGAGCCTTTGCGAATGCACGGATCTCGGCTAACTTGTCCTCGCACGCGGCCGCATCTCCGGCGATGGTGAAGATGCCGGCATCCTCGAGACCGAGGTATGCGGTCATGTCTTTGTAGGTCGCGATCGCGCCGCCGTACGGGTTCGGGGAGGCGGAGCTTAAGAGCAGGGCGGCCTTGGTCGCCTTGGCGGGTTTGCCGATGGCGTAGACTCTCTGCATCGCTGCTGCCAGCTGAGCGGTGACGTCGAAGTAATAGATCGGGGAGGCGTAGACGATCATGTCTGCTTCCTTGTAAGCGGGCATGACCTTAACCATATCGTCTTTCTGGATACAGGTTCCCTCACCCTTGCCGTGGCAGTACTCGCACGCAAGACATCCCGCGATTTTCATGCGGCCGACGTGCAGGATCTCGACCTCGTGGCCGGCTTCCTTTGCGCCTTCCGCAAATGCATTTACCATAGCAGCTGTGTTCCCGGTGCGGGGACTTCCGTTTAAGATGGCAATCTTCATCGATATTTCCTCCTTTGGATGGGTGTTATTTGCCCCTGATGGATTTCATTATAAGGCAGAGCCCGGGAAATGAGAAGAGAGAATAATCGCGGGAATCGGGGCTGAAAATGGCCTTTTGTGTGTACGTTTCCGGCGGGGACGTGTTATAATCGATACAAACAGGAACGTTTCCAAGGAGGAACTGAATATGAGCAGAAAGAGTTTTGGCGCGAAGCCGTTTAGTCTTCCGCAGCCGGTGTGGATCATTGCGACGTATGATGAGAATGGAGTGCCGAACGCGATGAATGCCGCGTGGGGCGGGATCAGCGAGGAAAATGAGGTGACGGTCTGTCTGTCGGCGGGGCACAAGACCTGCAAGAACTTCGCGAAGACCGGTGCATTTACCATCAGTATGGCGGACGAGGCGCATGCCGCGGGCTGTGATTATGTGGGAATGGCGACGGGCAACAAGACGGAGGACAAGTTCGCGCGGGCCGGATTTACGGCGGAGAAGAGCGGGCTGGTCAATGCTCCGATCATCCGGGAGCTGGCGGTCTGTCTGGAGTGCCGGGTGAAGAGCTATGACCCGGAGAGCTGCATCCTGAAGGGCGAGATCGTCAACGTCAGTGTGGATGAGTCGGCGCTGACGGATGGCAAGGTGGATATCGTCAAGGTGCGTGCACTGACATTTGACCCGTTTAACAATGCGTATTATGTGATCGGCGAGAAGGTGGGCGATGCCTGGGGGATCGGGCGCAGCCTGCTGTGAATTCGGGGGCGGCTGCCCGGAGAATGAGGAGTTGTCATGAGACTGTTTCTGGCGATTGACCTGTCGGCGGAGATGAAGGCTGCGCTGACGGAGACGATGCATGCCCTGAAGAAGCAGGGTGTGCGGGGGAAATATGTGCCTTCGAGAAATCTGCACCTGACGCTGGCATTTCTCGGGGAGTGCAGGAGCGCGGAGCCGGTGAAGGAGGCGCTTGCGGGTGTGAAGTGCAGGGGCTTCCGGCTGTCGCTTGCCGCGCCCGGGACGTTCGGGAATATCCTGTGGGCGGGCGTCAAGGGGAACCAGGGGCTCGCCGGGCTTGCCAGGGAGGTGCGCGGGGCGCTGGACGCCGCGGGGATCTCTTATGACCGGAAGGAGTTTGCGCCGCACATCACGCTGGTGCGGGAGATGAGCGGGCGCTGGCAGGGCGTGCCGGCGCCGAAGGGCGAGATGACGGTGAAGGGGATCTCCCTGATGAAGTCGGAGACAAAGGACGGGAAAACGGTGTATACCGAGATCGCCCGGCTGGGCTGAGCGCGGGAGGTGCAGTGTGCAGACGAGAGTTGCAGTGATTGG
>JAFPYK010000064.1 GCA_017412265.1 Lachnospiraceae bacterium | reverse complement strand
CATTCTCGACGCGGACGGCGCGGCCCTGATGCAGGCACATCTGGAGCAGCACGGGATCCGGTTCTTCCTGAAGGACAGTGTCGCGCGTTTTGAGGGAAATGTGGCTTTCATGAACAGCGGGGCGGAGGTTCCGTATGACGTGCTGGTCCTTGCGGTCGGCGTGCGGGCCAACACCGGGCTCCTGCGCGAGATCGGCGGGGCTGTGAACCGCGGCATCCTCGTGGACGGGCAGATGAGGACCTCGGTCCCCGGGATCTATGCCGCGGGGGACTGCACGGAGGGGATGGACCTGTCCTCTGGTAAGCCGCGGGTGCTTGCGATCCTTCCCAACGCTGTTCTGCAGGGATATACGGCGGGTGTAAATATGGGAGGCGGCTCGGAGACATATGACAAGGGGATCCCGATGAATTCGATCGGCTTCTTCGGGCTGCACGCGATGACCGCCGGCACCTATGAAGGAGAGCTGTACGAGGAGCGGACGGAGCACTCTCTGAAGCGGCTGTACACCCGTGATGACCGGCTCAAGGGCTTTCTCCTGATCGGCTGTGACGAGCGGGCAGGGATCTACACGTCGATGATCCGGGAACAGACGCCGCTGTCTTCGGTGAATTTCGAGCTCCTGAGGCAGGCGGCCACGACCGCTGCGTTTTCGGCGGAGGCACGTAGAAAAAAGTTTGGAGGCATGGTATAATATGTTATTCATCAACGCAAAGGGGCTGGACCACCGGGAATTGAATGAAGCGATCCGTGACGTGCAGGAGCCGTGCCTCATCGGGGAATGCTGCGGGCAGCGATTCCTCGGCGCCGGGATGTCGGAGAAGGAGATCACCGTGGAGGGGATCCCCGGAAATGCGCTGGGCGCGTACCTAAACGGCGGCAGAATCACGGTCCGGGGAAGCGCGCAGGACGCGGTCGGGGATACGATGAACGCCGGGACGATCGTGGTTCACGGCAACATCGGCGATGCCGCGGGTTATGCCATGCGCGGCGGGAGAATCTATGTGCGGGGCAATGCCGGGTACCGTGCAGGCATCCATATGAAGGCCTACCGGGAGAAGGTGCCGCTGATGGTGATCGGAGGCCGCGCAGGAAGCTTCCTCGGGGAATACCAGGCGGGAGGTATCATCGTGGTCCTCAACCTGGATACACCGGGGGAAAAGTGCGTGGGATATTTCCCTTGTACCGGCATGCATGGGGGGAAGATGTTCCTGCGATCGGACTGCGCGGACGTGACATTTCCCGAGCAGGTGACGGCCAGGCGGGCGGCGGAGGAGGATCTGCGCGAGCTGCGCGGGTATGTCGCGGAGTTCTGCGAACTGTTCGGGCTTGCCCCGGAGCAGGTCCTGGACGCTCCGTTCACGGTTGTGACGCCGAACAGCAAAAACCCCTACAGACAGATGTATGTTGCAAATTAGTGCCAACAGGAGGTCATTATGAACTATTCAAAGGATGAGGTCCTTCAGTATGTGCGGGAGGAGGACGTGAAGTTTATCCGGCTTGCTTTCTGCGATGTGTTCGGCAAACAGAAGAATATCGCCATCCTGTCAGATGAACTGCCTCGCGCCTTTGAATCCGGCATTTCCTTTGACGCATCCGCGATCGCGGGATTCGGGGACAAGACGCACAGTGATCTGTTCCTGCATCCGGAGCCCGGGACACTCGTGCCGCTGCCGTGGCGGCCGGAACAGGGCCGGGTGGTCCAGATGTTTTCGGAGATCACGCGCCCGGACGGGAGCCCGTTCCTGTGCGACACGCGCAGCCTGCTGAAACGGGCCGTCGCGGATGCCGCGGCGGCGGGAATCGAGTTCACGTTCGGCGCGGAGCAGGAGTTTTATCTGTTCCAGGTGGATGAGCAGGGGAGGCCGACGAAGGTGCCCTGCGACGAGGCCGGATATATGGACATCGCTCCGGAGGACCGGGGGGAGAATGTGCGCCGGGAGATCTGCCTGACACTGGAGCAGATGGGGATTCGGCCGGAGAGCTCGCATCATGAAGAAGGGCCGGGACAGAATGAGATCGACTTCCGCTTCGCGGACGCCCTGCTTGCGGCGGACCAGTCGCTGACCTTCCAGCGTGTGGTCCGGACCGTGGCGCATCGAAACGGGCTGGCGGCGGATTTCTCGCCGAAGCCGCTGGAGAATCTGCCGGGCAACGGGTTCCACATCAACATGTCGCTGCGGCCGTTCCCGGGGGAGGCGGCCTTCTCGCAGGTGATTGCCGGGATTCTTAAGAACGTCCGGGCGATGACCGCGTTCCTGAATCCGTCCGCGGATTCCTACGGACGGCTGGGCAGGAACAAGGCGCCGAATTATATCTCCTGGTCGGCGGAGAACCGGTCCCAGCTGATCCGGATTCCGGCCGCCTCGGGCGAGTACCGGCGCCTGGAGCTTCGCTCTCCGGATCCTGCCGCAAACCCTTATCTGGCGTTCGCCCTGATGATTTACGCGGGGCTTGACGGGATCCAGCGCAGACTGCCCCTCTGCGCAAGCGTAGATGAAAACCTCTATGCAGCCGTGCCTGAAGTATTGGCTTCGCTGGAGAAGCTTCCGGAAAGCTTTGAAGAGGCATGCCTGCTTGCCGCATCCAGTGAGTTTATCCAGTCGCACATTCCTGCCGAGATCCTCGCGATCTACCGCGGGAAATAATGTGCAGAGAAAGGAATCTGCATGAGTCTGAAAGAGCGATTTTACAGCGTTCTCGTTGTATCTGCTTCGGAAAAAATGAATATCGCCTTCTCAGACTTTCTGTCGGAATTCCGCTGTCAGCCCGTCCGGGTTGTCACGAGTGTCAGCGCGGGAAAGCGGGCGTGGAGCGAGAGGGCATATGATTTCGTGATCATCAATTCTCCGCTGCCGGATGATCCCGGGGTGCGTTTCGCCATCGATATCGGGGGTTCGGCGGGCGTGGTTGTGCTCCTGCTTGTCCGGGCGGAGCTGCATGAGGAGATTCAGGACAGGGTCTCCGAGCATGGGGTGTTCACCCTGGCGAAGCCGGTCTCGCGCCCGGTCCTGAGTGTGGCGCTCGGCTGGATGGGGACGGCCAGGGAGCGGCTGCGGAAGCTGGAGAATAAGACACTCTCCGTGGAGGAGAAGATGGAGGAGATCCGGCTCGTCAACCGGGCGAAATGGCTGCTGATCTCCGAGCTTAAGATGGAGGAGCCGCAGGCGCACCGGTATATCGAGAAGCAGGCCATGGACCGCTGCATCTCGAAAAAGATCATAGCCGAGGAGATCATAAGGACGTATTCCTGAGAACAGGGGCGGGCATGGATGCGCGGCCCCGGGATGAAGTGAATTTTTTTCTCCGGAAAAATGAAAAAGGGAGCATCGCGAGGACATTTGGGCGTCCTTCTGCGGTGCTCCCTTTGATTGCGGGATCTGAGGGGTCAGCGGGTGAATTTGCGGATGAAGCAGCAGCCGACGGTGTTGGGACCGGTGTAGGTGCCGATGGTGACGCCGACGTGGAAGAGGGGAAGGTCGAGCTTGCGGTCGATGAGCTTCTCGAGTTTGTCTTTCACGTAGGTGACGTCGGGGCTGTCGAAGTCGGTGCAGTCCACGCAGAATTCGTAGTCGTCGTAGCTTAAGTGGTTCTCGCGGAAGTATTCCTCGACCATCTCGATCTCCTTCTTCAGGGATTTCTTGCGGCCGCGGACGTTGCCGTAGGGCATGAGCTCGCCTTCGCGCACGACGATCATGGGCTTTAAGTTGAGCATGCTGCCGGCGAGGGCGGTGACTTTGCCGATGCGGCCGCCCTTCTGGAGGTATTCCAGGGTGTCCACGGTGAACATGATGCGGGCGGACTCGATGAGGTCGGGCATGCGCTCGAGGACTTCGTCGAGGGTGTAGCCGGCTTCGCGCATCTTGGCGGCTTCCATGGCCAGGAGGCCCTGGGTCGCGGTGACCAGGGAGGTGTCGAGGACTTCGATGCGTGCCTCCGGGTGGTCTTCGAGGACGATGTCGCGGGCGTTGACCGCGGACTGGTAGGAGCCGCTGAATTTGCTCGTGATGCAGAAGCAGAGAATGTCTTCGTCGCGGGCGAGGCAGCGCTCGAATCGGTCGATGTAGTCCTGGACGGAGGGCAGGGAGGTCTTGGGGATGATCCGGCCTTCGTTCAGGATGCTGTAGAACTCCGGAATGCCGATCTCTTCCTGCTCTTTCAGGTAGGTTTTCTGGTTAAATGATACGTAAAAAGGAATGATGCGGATGCGGTAGCGGCGGGCCAGGGCCTGGGGCAGGTCGCATGCGCTGTCACTGATAATCTGATAATTTCTCATAAATCTCCTCAAACATGCGTTGAAATCATACGCGGTTGTGTCGATGTAGAGAACTATAGCACAGATGGCCCGCGGGATCAAGTGCGGGCGGAAGAGGGGCCGGCGGTGAAGCACGCCTTGAAAGAAGGCGGCATTAATTGTATACTCAGAGGGAGAGAAGTTCTGGAAACCGAGGGCTGCCGGGGAGGATTGCGGGCAGCTTAAGATCAAGTGAGGAAAGATGGGTAAGAAATTATATATTTCGGAGAAGCCGAGTGTCGCGCAGGAATTTGCGCGGGTGCTTGGGATCTCTGCCAAGAGGCAGGACGGATATATGGAGGGCGATGACGCGATCGTGACCTGGTGCGTGGGGCACCTGGTGACGATGAGTTATCCGGAGGCCTATGATCCGGCGATGAAGAAATGGAATCTTCAGACGCTGCCGTTTCTGCCGAAGGAGTTCAAATACGAGGTGATTCCGAATGTGAAGAAGCAGTTCGGGATCGTGGCCGGGCTCCTGAACCGGGAGGATGTGGACGTGATCTATGTCTGCACGGACTCGGGGCGCGAGGGTGAGTATATCTACCGGCTGGTGGACCAGATGGCGGGCGTGAGCAAGGAGAAGGAGAAGCGCCGGGTGTGGATCGACTCCCAGACGGAGGAGGAGATCAAGAGGGGCATCCGGGAGGCGAAGCCGCTCTCGGCTTATGATCATCTGGCGGACGCGGCGTATCTGCGGGCGAAGGAGGACTACCTGATGGGAATTAATTTCTCCAGGGTGCTGTCGCTGCAGTACGGGCGTATGGTGATGGATTTTAAGAATGACGGAAAATGGGTGGCGATCTCCGCGGGCCGTGTGATGACCTGTGTGCTCGGCATGGTTGTGCGGAGAGAACGGGAGATTCGGGATTTCGTGAAGACGCCGTTCTACCGGCTGGTCGCGTCGCTGGACGCGGGCGAGGGGGGCGTCGTCGAGAGCGAGTGGAAGGCCGTGGAGGGTTCGCGGTTCTTCGGGTCGCCGCTGCTGTATAAGGAAAATGGGTTCCGTGAGGAGAAGGATGCGAAGGCGCTGGCGGAGGAGCTGATGAGCGAGCCGCCGGTGACGGGGCAGATCACGGAGCTTGAGAGAAAGCAGGAGAAGAAGGCGCCGCCGCTGCTCTTTAACCTGGCGGAGCTTCAGAATGAGTGCGCGAGGCGGTTTAAGATCAGCCCGGAGCAGACACTCAATATCGTGCAGGAATTGTATGAGAAAAAGTTGGTGACCTACCCGAGAACCGATGCACGAGTACTTTCTACAGCTGTAGCAAAGGAGATCGCCAAGAACATCGGCGGGCTGCGCGGCTATGAGCCTCTGAGGGCATTTGCGGAGACGATCCTGGAGCAGAAGAGCTACCAGGGGCTTGCGCGGACGAAGTATGTCAATGACAAGCAGATCACGGATCACTATGCGATCATCCCGACGGGTCAGGGGCTCGGCGCGCTGGGCGGGCTGAACCACACGGCTGCCGGGGTCTATGACGTGATCGCGCGGCGGTTCCTCTCAATCTTCTATCCGGCGGCGGTCTACCAGAAGGTGGGCATGACGGTGAAGATCCGGGGCGAGAGCTTCTTCTCGAACACCAAGGTGCTGAAGGATCCGGGGTATCTGCAGATCGCGGGCGTGCAGGACGCGAAGGAGGAGGACACGAAGCTCTATGAGCAGCTGTCGAAGCTGAAGAAGGGGATGGAGCTTCCGGTGCTTGGCATCCAGGTGAAAGAGGGCGAGACGTCGCCGCCGAAGCGCTACAATTCCGGTTCGCTGGTGCTCGCGATGGAGAATGCAGGCCAGCTGATCGAGGATGAGGAGCTTCGGGCCCAGATCAAGGGCAGCGGCATCGGCACCAGTGCGACGCGGGCGGATATCATCGCCAAGCTGATCGGCAACGGTTATCTGGTGCTGAACAAGAAGACGCAGATCGTGACGCCGGGAATGACGGGCGAGATGGTCTATGATATCGTCAATTATTCGATCCGGTCGCTGCTGAATCCGGAGCTTACGGCGAGCTGGGAGAAGGGCCTGACGTATGTGGCGGAGGGCAGCATCACGCCGGAGGAATATATGGAGAAGCTGGAAGGGTTCGTCACGCGGATGACCAATGGTGTGAAAAACGCGAATTATCAGGCGAACATAAGGCAATGTTTCCAAAGAATTGCGCCATACTACAAGAGTAGAAGATCATAGAAAGGAAGAGCCGTATCATGCAGAAAACTGTTCTGAAAAATGCAGAGTTATTTACCCGCAAGGGGACGATGGCGGAGGAGCTTCTGGCCCGCTACGAGTATCCGTGGGAGGTGCTGCCGCACATCGGCGCGTATATCCTGGAGCTGGGGGCGAAGCTGCCGGCGGAGGAGTATGACCACCCGGCGGAGAATGTGTGGATCGCGAAGAGCGCGAAGGTGGCGCCGACGGCTTATATCAACGGGCCTGCCATCATCGGGCCGGAGAGCGAGGTGCGCCACTGTGCCTTTGTGCGGGGAAATGCCCTCGTGGGGCGCGGCTGTGTCGTGGGCAATTCGACGGAGCTTAAGAATGTGATCCTGGTGGAGAGTGTACAGGTGCCTCACTACAATTATGTGGGCGATTCAATCCTCGGATATAAGGCGCATATGGGCGCGGGTTCGATCACGTCGAATGTGAAGTCGGATAAGACGCTGGTGGTGATCCACGGGCCGAAGGAGGTCAAGACGGGACTTAAGAAGGTCGGGGCGATCCTCGGGGATTATGTGGAGATCGGCTGCAACTCGGTGCTGAATCCGGGGACGCTGATCGGGCCGCACACGAATGTGTATCCGCTCTCGATGGTGCGCGGGGTTGTGCCCGGGGGAAGCATCTATAAGAGAAAAGGCGAGATTGCGGAGATGCTGGAGCGGTGAGGCGAGAGTGTTTTCAGGACGCGGCTTTCGCCTCGGGTGCCTCGGATGCGACGGTGAGGCGAAGGGTGTTTTCAGGACGCGGCTTTCGCCTCGGGTGCCTCGGTGCAGCGGTGCGTAAGCGGCTTTGGGACGCAGCTTAAGTGATTGT
>JAFPYK010000063.1 GCA_017412265.1 Lachnospiraceae bacterium | reverse complement strand
TGCTCGGCCAATGAATCGACCCGCGCGAACGGCCGGGAGATGCTGAGGAAGGACCTCGAGCGGATGGAGCTTCTGCCGGGGAATCTGTATAATTTCCACCCGGGGGCACACACGGGGCAGGGGAGCGAGGCCGGGATCCGGCAGATCGCGGAGGCGTTAAATGAGGTGCTGACGCCTCAGCTGCAGACGACGGTGCTCCTCGAGACGATGGCCGGGAAGGGCTCGGAGGTCGGAGGGACATTTGAAGAGCTGCGCGCGGTCATCGACCTCGTGAAATGCCCGGAGAAGCTGGGCGTGTGCTTCGACACCTGCCACACCTGGGATGCGGGGTATGACCTTGTGGACGACCTGGACGGGGTGCTGCGGCACTTCGACGAGGTGATCGGGCTGGGGCGGCTTAGGGCGGTGCACCTGAACGACAGCAAGAACCCGCGCGGATCTCACAAGGACCGGCACGAGAAACTCGGGCAGGGCTTCCTCGGGGCGGATGCGATGAGGCGCATCGTGCGGCACCCGGCGCTGCAGGGGCTGCCGTTTATCCTGGAGACACCGAATGACGACGAGGGGTATATGGCGGAGATCGCGGAAGTGAAGAGATGGATGGGAGAGTGCTGAGGGGAGAGAGGACTGAGAAGATTGCAAAGTGCTGGCCGCAGAACCATTCATGAGGGTGTGACTCCATCCCGAGGAAAAGGCGGCTTTACAACCCCGGCATTGACATTAATGACAATATCTTGTACAATATATTGCACCAAACAATAGGAGGTCAGTCTGATGGTTGCAGCGAATTACAGTACGGTAAGGAATAATCTGAAGGACTACTGTGATATGGCTTCGGATAATGATGAGATCGTTATCGTGACCAGAAAATCAGATAAGAACGTCGTGATTCTTAGTCTCGAACGTTATAATATGATGGAGAAGATGATCAGAAACCTCGAATACACTTCTAAGATCCGCCGGGGATTTGATCAGCTTCTTGAGGGAAAGGGAACTGTCCACGAACTCATTGAGGAGTAAGCATGGAGAAGGTATGGATTGTCTCCTGCCGAGGACATTATGAGGATGAATGAGACAGTAGAGTTTTCGGAAAAGTTGGAGGAGGAAGTGAAAATGGCGTTGAATAATCCGGAGTGGGAGATGGAGTATGCGGCCTATTATGTCAAACTCCGACAAGAGAGAAAGGCCGGCGAGAAGGAGGGCCTGGAGCAAGGATTGAAGCAAGGGTTGAAGCAAGGGCTGAAGCAAGGATTAGAGAAAGGAGACCTTCTGGGCCGGCAAAAAATGCTTCAAAAACTGTTGGATCAAGGGAAATCGATCCAGGAGATTGCGGCATTCTATAACATGGAGGACAACGAGATCTCGGAGATCCTGAATTGGAAGCCGGAGGAAGCGGTTGAAGAACTGACTATTTCAGAAGGCTGAAGAAAAACAAATCATTGAATAAACCAGGAGCGTCAGCTTATGACAGGTAAGAGTCATAAGTTGACGCTCCTTATTTTGCCTGATGTAATGATGCCTCAGATCATCTTCCCGAACATATCGTAGAGCATCTCGTCGGTGATCTCCACCGGGTTTAAGAGCATGTTCGGGTGGTGGCAGGCGGCCACGAGCTCGTCCAGGGTCTTCCGGTCGACGTGGAAGTCCTTTAAGTCGGTGCGGAGGCCGAATTCCTGCTTCATGGCGGTGATGTCGTCGGCCATCGCGTCGACGCTGCTGAAGAACATGCGCTTCGCGAGCTTCTCCAGGCGGCCGTCCTGGCAGCTCTTGTTGATGCGCAGGAAGTGGTCGATGGTCATCGCGCAGGCTTCTCCGTGCGGGATGTGAAACATCGAGGTCAGCGGGTAGGAGCACGCGTGGGCCGAGGTGGTCTTCGTGCGGTTGAAGGCGAGGCCTGCGATGACGGAGGCTTCGGCCATGCGCTCGCGGGCGTGGGAATCATTGCCGTGGGCGACCGCGGTGCGGAGGTTCTCGAAGACCTTGCCGAGGGCGTATTCGCCGAGCGCGTCGCAGATGGGCTGATGGTCGACGTTCCAGAAGGCCTCCATCGCGTGGCAGAGGACGTCAAATCCGGTGATGGCGGTGACGCGGGCGGGGACCGAGAAGGTCAGCTCTGCGTCGATGATCGCGTAGGTCGGATAGAAGTTCTTGCTGGAGATGGGCGCTTTCTTGTCGAGCTCCGGGTCGGAGAGGACCGAAACCGCCGTGACTTCGCTGCCGGTGCCGGCCGTGGTCGGAACGCAGATGAGCGGAAGGTGGGTCTCGGGAAGCTCCACGCCGGTGCCGTGGTAGACGCGGATCGAATCGTTGGTCGTGCAGACTGTGGCCGCGGCTTTGGCGCAGTCGATGACACTGCCGCCACCCAAGGCGATGACGAACTTCGCGCCGGTCTCGCGAAGGACCTTGGCGCAGGCGTCGACGTTGTGCACGGTCGGATTGGGCTCGACGTCGGAGAAGACCGTGAGAATCCGGCCCTCGGAATGGTCAAGAACCGCCTGGGCATAGCCGTTTTTCACAAAGTGCGGGGTGGAGACGAGGACGCCGCCGTCCAGGTTCTGGGACTCCAGCACGCGGGCGATGCGCTTCATCGCGCCGGTGTGGAAAATGATGTGTGTCGGGTGGTTGTAATGCCATACATCCATGATGCCGTGATCAGCCATATACTACTCCTCCTGTTTTTAGTTGTGCTTGAACCGGCGCAGAGGCCGGAAGACGATGGCTCAGAATCTTCTCTCCTTGATCACTTCGGGATCCATCTGGGTCAGGTCGACGCAGCCGGTGCAGGCCATCGCGTATCTGAGCTCCTCGGTGGCCTTCACGAGATAGTCACGAACGCCGTCCGCCTTGTTCTCCGCCAGGGCCTTCATCAGGGGCCGGCCGATGCAGACCGCGTCTGCGCCGAGGGCCAGGGCCTTGAAGGCGTCCATGCCGGTGGCGATCTCGCAGTCGACGATGATCTTGACCTTGCCTTTGACTGCGCGGGCGATCTCCGGGAGAGCCATCAGCGGAGGGATGGCGTATTCGATGCGGTTGTTGTGGTGGGAGAGGACGATCGCGTCGGCGCCGCCCTTGACGGCTTCCTTCGCGTCGCGCACGCTCAGGACGCCCTTGATGATGACCGGAAGGCCGGCGATCTTCTTGATCTCTGCCAGCTCCTTGGTCTTCAGGGGCTTCATCACCAGGCCGTCCACCACGTCGGGGGTGCCGTCCTTCGCGAAGGGATGGTCGATATCGATGCCGATTGCGGCGACGCCGCGCTTCTTCGCGTGGTGGATCTTGGAGAAGAGGACCGCGCGGTCCGCGTAGGGCTTGATGATCTCGACGCAGTCGGCGCCGGTGTCGAGACATGCTTCGACGGCCTCCTCGCCTTCCATGCCCATCCACATGATGGCTCCGGCGGCTTTCGCGCCGGCGGCCAGGTCGGTGAGGGCGCCCTCGTAGAGGTGCTTGTCGAGGTGGGAGAGAGCCGCGGTCATGATCGGGCTCGAAGCCTTCCTGCCGAAGATCTTGCACTCGGTGGTGGGAACTTTTGCGTTCATATAACGGGTTTCGATAAGAAGGGAGTCTAAGTAGTCCCGGGTGATCTGGTTGGAGTTGCCGCTGCGGCGGCGCATTTCTTCTGCCATGATATGTCCTTTCTGAGAAATACGGCCTCATTACGCGCCTTCCGGGCGGAAATATGAGGCAAGGCAATTTCATTTTCCCTGGCTTTATGATATAATGATTTTCAGCTTTTGTAAAGGAAAGACAACGTGATGGCGAAGAAAGTAAAGCGGTCTCCGGCCCGGGAGATCCTGCGGGAGATCCTTCGGATTCTCGCGGGAACCCTGCTGATGGCGCTGGGGACGAACCTGTTTTTTAATCCTTCTAATATGGTGCCCGGCGGGTTTACCGGCCTGGCGATTATCCTGGAATATCTGACCAAACCGCTGCCCTTCGGGGGGATCCCGGTGTGGCTCGGCAATATTATCCTGAACGTGCCTCTGATCCTGGCGGCGATCGCGGTCCGGGGCTGGAAGTTCATGCGGCTGACATTTGCGGCGTCCCTGGCGTTCTCGGGGTGGCTCTATATCCTGCCCGAGTTTAACGTGATCGGAGATGATTTCATACTGGTGGCGCTCTTCGGCGGCGGGCTGATGGGCCTGGGCCTGGGTGTGGTCTTCCTGGGCGGCGCTACGACGGGCGGCACGGACACGGTTGCGGCTCTGCTGCAGCGGGCATTTCCGCACATGAGTGTGGCGAAGATCATGCCTCTGCTGGACGCGGTGGTGATCCTGCTCTCGCTGGTGGTCTTCGGCGTGCGGATCTCGCTGTATGCGATCGTGGCGGTGATCATCATAGGCTATATGGCGGACCGTGTGATCAGCGGTTTCCGAAATGCGGTGCAGTTCTATATCATCAGTTCGAAGACGGAGGAGATCGCGCAGGAGATCATGAGCCGGATCGACCGGGGCGTGACAAAGCTCTACGCGAAGGGCATGTACACGCAGAAGGAGCGGCCGGTGCTCATGTGTGTCGTGGATAAGCGGCAGACGGCGGCGATGAAGGAAGTGGTCTACGGGATTGACCCGAAGGCATTTATCGTGCTGGCGGATGCGCAGGAGGTGCGAGGCGAGGGATTCCTGCAGTATACGCAGGATGAACTGTAAAGCGTCTTTCCGGGGGGAGAGGGGCGTCTCACGAAAATGTTTCGGGACACGCCTTTCGGCTCGGGTACCTCGATGCAGCGGCACGTAAGCGGCCGAGTGACGCAGCGGGGAGTGAGTGAATAGAAGTTT
>JAFPYK010000062.1 GCA_017412265.1 Lachnospiraceae bacterium | reverse complement strand
TCCCCTTCTTCTCCCTCGAAGTTCATCTCACCGGTCTCCCCGCCGTCCATTCCGGTCTGATTCTCCGGATCAAACTCTTCCATGCCGGAAGTCGTCGCCTGCTCAAACACCTCTTCGTCATAATAGACCAGAGCCATGCCCTCCCGCAGGTCCTTCTCCGGCCAGGCCACATAATCCGTCTCGGACAGGCCGTCCGTAATCTCGGTCTTGCCCTCGCTGTCATTATGCTCGCCCGTGGTCACCGCGCGCTTCTCCAGCGTGCTCGAAGACGAAGCCGCCCAGACATACGTCTGGTCGCCTTCCTTGACCAGGTAGCCGTCATTTAACCAGACCCCCTGCGCCTGTCCCTGGCCGTAATCCGGCTCGATGTAGACATGCTGCCCGAGGATCAGGCCTTCGGTCTCATTTAACGTGATAAACATCGGATAGCTGCTGGACATGGTCATCTCCGAGTTGCCGCCCCCGTCATAGATCATCTGGTTCTGGTTCGAATTCGCCGGATCCTCCCAGTTGATCATCTCCACGACACCGCTCCAGCACTGCTTCGGATCGATCCTGGAGCGCACCACCACAGGAGTGCCCTCCATCAGCTCCATCCGGTTGTTCTCATTGATCGTGCCCTTCACCCGGAACGACCCGCTCTCGACGATGGTCATAAACGGCAGTGCATTGCCGTAATTGTCCGTTCCGCCGTTCTCGTTGATGGCCTGCACCCGTCCGGTGATCGGCGAAGTCACCTCGTTGCTGTCGAGGGTATTCTTCATGTTCTCGAGCTCCGTCTCCTTGACCTTCAGGTTGTACTCCGCCTCCTTGCGGTCAAGCTCCAGGCTCTGGATCTGGATCGTGTACGATAAGCGATCTGAAGAAGAAGCCTTCTTGCGCTCCTTCTCAAGCTCTGCGATCTGGTCCCCGTAGGAAGCGATCTCATTCTTCTTCTGTTCGATCTCGAGCTCCGCCTTCTGGATCGTCAGGCTCAGGTTCTCCTTATCGTACGTGAAGAGCACATCGCCCTCCTGCACCTCGTCGCCCTCCTGCACCATGATCTCCTCGATGGTCTTGGTGTCATCCTTCGGGATGGCAGTCTCACTCTGCGACACAACCACGCCCCCAAAGCGGCTGACCAGGCCCACATCCGTGCCCATCAGCATCGAAACCGACTGTACAGACACCTTGTGATCCTCTTCCTTCGCGCAGCCGGCCGCCGTCAGGCACAGCACGGCCCCGAGCACCAGAAGAAGCGCTCTCTGTCTCATCCTTTTCATAAACGTGATTCTACTCCTTTCACATTCATCTGTGCACTTCTGCACATATATCATACCCATTATACTAATACCAGGTTGCAAATACATCCTGCTTCATCAATTTTTAAGGAAATTTTTTTCCGGTCTCCCCCTTTTCGCCGCGATCTGTTATAATGCTTTTTAAGAAATTTATTTTCATCCGGATAATTTTTTATAACCGTCCGGAGAATCACCCGCAAGGGAGGAGGATTCTATGGATCTGCTCAAACTCGCAATCGTTTTTGCCATCATGATCGGCCTCGTAGCCTGGCAGAAGAAACTCTGGCTGGCAGCCCTGGCGGCCTCCGTCAGCTGCTTCCTGCTCTATCAGATTCCGGTCGTCGACGGCCTGAAAGAAGTCTGGAAATCCGTCTCTGCCTGGTCCACGATCCAGCTGCTGCTCCTGACCTACGTCATCGCCTTCCTGCAGAGCATGATCAAGGAAAAACGCGGCGTGGACCGCTCCCAGCGCGCCCTGACCGACCTCTTCCACAACAACTGGGTGACCTGCACGGTCGCGCCCTTCGTCGTGGGCCTTCTGCCCACCGCGCCGGCCGTCTTCTTCGCAGGAGACATCATCGATGACTGCGTCGGCGACCGCCTCTCGCCTTCCCAGAAGGCAACCGCGGCCTCCTTCTTCCGCCATATATCCGAAGCGTTTCTGCCCACCTACTCGGCGATCCTGACGGCCCTGGCCCTCACCGGGATCTCCGCCGGCCCCTTCGTGCTCGGCATGCTCCCGATGATGATCCTCATGGTCCTGATCGGCTGCTTCTTCCTCTACCGCGGGCGCGTCCCCTTCAAGGCCGAAGGCGAGCCCTCCGATCACAAGATGCGGGACCTGAAGGACTTCGTCCTGGGCCTCTGGCCCCTGATCGTGGCCATCATCCTGGTGGTCGCCTTCAACCTCAACGTCCTCTTATCCATCGTGATCGTCACCGTGGCCTACTTCCTTCTGGACCGCTTCGCTCCCAAGACAGTGCTGCCCTACTTCAAGAGCTCCTTCCAGCTCAAGATCTTCGCCAACACCGTATCCATCTACATCTTCAAGGGCGCCCTGACCGCCAGCGGCATGATCCACAAGCTTCCCGGCTTCTTCGAAGGCCTTCCGATCCCCGCCTTCCTGATCTTCGCCCTCTTATGCTTCGTGGGCACGGTCATCGCGGGCTCCCAGGCCATCACGACGACCATGGTCCCCGTGGCATTTGCCTCCATCCCCGGTGCGGGACTTCCCCTGCTCTGCCTGCTGATGTGCTTCATCTACGCGGCCATGCAGATCTCCCCCACCCACGTGTGCCTCTCGCTCTCCTGCGACCACTTCGGCGCATCCTTAGGACAGCTCATCAAGCACACCATACCGATCATCCTCGTATTCCTCATCATGGTCGTCCTCTACTACGTCGGCTGGACCGCCCTGATCGGATGATCCTCCGGACATTTCCAAGATCGCAGAAAGAGCGCGTGAAAACTTCATTTCACGCGCTCCTTTCATCTCTCATGCGTCGCGGGCCCCGCAGGGAAGCCCTCCGTACGCTCCTCACATCAGTCGATATGAATCGCCGTGCCCGTCGGCACATTGTCATAGATCCACTTCGCATTCTCGATCGCAAGCCGCACACAGCCCAGCGACAGGCTCATCCCGAGCCGCGAATCCACCGGCTTCCCGCTCTTGTTATAAAGCGTCGAGTGGAAGAGATAATTGCCCTTGATCTGCGTCCACCAGTAGAGGCGGATCGTCTTGTCGTGGTCAAAGTAAGTGCCCCGAGAACCCACGCGGAAATTCCCCTTGATCGTCGGCGTCCGCGGCGCTCCCGTCGTGCAGTCCCAGTAGTGGATCATCGTCCAGCTGCCCTTCTTGCCCTGGAAGATGCCTACCTTATGCGTGTAGGTGTTGACCATGATGAAATACTTGCGGGTGCTCGAATACGACTGCGCCTTGCGCATCATGCTCACCATATCTGGATCCAGCATGCGCCCCTTCTTGTCGACCACGTAGACGCCGATCTCCGTGTCAACCGCCATCTTGCCGGTCTCCGGGTAGAAATAATACCAGTCATCCTCGATCTCGGTCCAGCCCGTCTGCATCCGGCCGTTCTCCTTCAGGTAGTACCAGTCATCACCCTCCTGCCGCCAGCCCGTGAGCATCTGGCCGTCCTCCTGCAGAAAATACCGGAATCCGTCCACCTCGATCCAGCCGGTCTGCAGCTTCCCGTCCTCCGAGAAATAATACCAGGAACCGTCGGTCTCGGCCCAGCCCGTGTCAGCCTTGCCGCTGTCGCGGAAATGATACTTCGACCCGTTGTACTCGAACCACCCCGTCTGGGGCTGGCCGTTGCTCTTCAGGTAATACCAGGCGCCCTCGTACGAGATCCAGGTATCATGACGCATCTTGCCGCCCTCGCTCAGGTAATACCATGCATCACCGACCTGCTGCCAGCCGCCGCGGCACATCTTCCCGCTCTCGCGGAAATAATACCAGTCCTCGCCGTCCTGCAGCCACGAGCCGTGCCTCATCTTCCCGTTCGCGTTCAGATAATACCAGTCCTCGCCGTCCTGCAGCCACGCACTGTGCCTCATCTTCCCGTTCGCGTTCAGATAATACCAGTCCTCACCGTCCTGCAGCCACGAGCCGTGCCTCATCTTCCCGTTCGCATTCAGATAATACCAGTCCTCGCCATCCTGCAGCCAGCCCGTCACCATACGGCCGTCCGAAGCCAGATAAAACCACTCACCGTTCACCTCGGCCCAGCCGCTCACCGGCCTGCCCTCCGCGTCCAGCAGATACCAGGTCCCATCCTGCTCCTTCCATGTCTCCCTCGCCGCGCGGGCCGTCCCGCCCTGCACGAGCACAAGGCACAGAAGAGCGGCCAAGAAAAGTCCGGCTACTTGAAGTCGATGTTTCATTTTCGTCCCTCCCGAAAAATCGATAATTCATTATACCATCGAATCCGTCGTTCTGTAAAGAAACAGACAGAACAAAAGGCGTCTTCCGAAGAAGACGCCTCACAGATCCCTTCCTCAGGCCTCAGCGGTCTCTCCCTTCCGGCCCGTCAGTGCAAATCCCGCCGTAACCGCCACCATATACACCGCAAGAATCGCGATGCACGGCAGCATATACAGGAACGGCAGCGGAATCCAGCGATGGAAGATCTCCAGGAGCCCATTGCCCTCTGTCTCCATCAGATAGAAATAATTGGCCTTCGGATTCAGGCCCGTCGAACGCATCAGCACATCGATGCCGAAGATCACCACCGCGATCAGGAAAAACGTCAGAATCGTCTTCGGCAGGTCGCGGAACTTCGGCCGGTACAGCCCCAGCGTCACAATCGCCAGCGCCTCGATGATGATCATAAAATGCGTCCCGTAATACCCCAGCATCCGCGGCAGGAAGATCGAATACCCCGAGAATCCCAGCCCCGGCATCACAAGCGCCATCAGTGCCCCCAGCGGCCCGATAAAGAACGAGAAACTCATCAGCGGCCGGCTGTCCGTCAGCACCGCGATCGGAATCAGGATCATATTGATATTGCACACATGCAGCGGCAGCTCGCTCCACCACGAGAACCCGCCCATCACCGCATACGCGCGGTCATACTCCGCATCGATGGACAGCTGGTACTTATAGATGAAGAATCCGATCAGCGTCAGCACGCAGACCGCCGCCAGCACCCGCCGGCGCACCGGATCCGGCTTCTTCCGCAGCCACACACTCCCCAGCACCAGCACCAGCACAAAGAACGCCATGCAGACCAGAAACAGGCCGTTAAACGGCCGCATGATAAAAAACCCACTCCCTTGATTCATTTCCAAAACCTCCCAGTCCTTAATGCTCTCTCTTCAGCAGCCTCTCCGGCCCAAGCAGCCGCGCAGCCTGCACCGCCGCCTCCCCGACCGCAAACGCCACCGGAATATCAATCAGCACATGCTGCTTCACGAACAAGATGCTCAGGCACGTCACCACCACAGACACCCCGTTCAGCCGCCGGTACCACCGCGGGATGATCCGGCTCCCGAAGCACCCCCGCCAGCACAGATACGTGATCAGCACATGAAGCGACGGGCACAGATTCGTCGGCTCATCCATCGTATAAATCCACGCAAGCACCCGCGAGAATACGTCGCTCCCTGTCACCTCCGGCCGCGTCATCGTCCCCGGATAAATGACCAGGATCAAGAACGCAAGCACCATGGCAATCACATAAATACACAGAAAATGAACCGACCGCTCCTTACTCTCCGACAGGATCCACAGCCCGCTTGCTGCCCACAGCGCAAACACCGCCACATAGGCGACAATCCACGCCGGCACCAGCGGAATCATCGCATCCAGCGGCCCTTCAAGCAGGTGAAGCTCCCTTCCCGCCGTGAGCACCCTCGCCCCGTAATAAGACAGCAGCTGCACCGTGAGTCCGGCCGCAAAACAAGCCCAACCATAGCCGGGCACCCACGCCCAGACCGGCTTGCCGCGTCCCGGTCCGCCCCCTCCGCGAGGAGGCTCCGATCTTCTCTCATCCGTCATCTCAACACCAGAAAGACGCAGCTTGCCCGCGCCCTTCATCCTTTCCGCATGCTCCCACCGCATACATCATCCAATACTTTCGACTAGTTTACCACACTCCCGCCCCTCCTTCAAGAAAGACACGAAAGGACTGTCACAAAGGCAGATTTGTAAAATCTCTGTAAAATTACCCTGGGTCACGCACGACTTTATAATGCACCATGTTCTTTTCGACGAGCCGTCCAAGGAGAAAAGACATGGTGATAGTAATGGATGACTCCCGCTCTCCCTGGCATCACTCTTCTCCACTCACATAGACAACTTCTCCTCATTAACGGATGGCCCTCTCTCTTCCTCCCATCACTCTTCTCCACTCACGCAAGCAACTTTTCCTCATTAATGGATGACTCCCGCTCTCCCTACCATCACTCTTCTCCACTCACGTAGACACCTTCTCCTCATTAATGGATGACTCCCGTTCTCCCTACCATCACTCTTCTCCACTCATGCAGACAACTTCTTCTCATTAATGGATGACTCCCGCTCTCCCTGGCATCACTTCTCTCCACTCACGCAAGCAACTTTTGCTCATTAACGGATGACCCTCTCCAGAACTCTCCTCCGCGACTCCCTGAGCCAGGGAATATGGCAAATGCTTCCCTTTCCCCTCTTCGAATCACAGAGCCAGGGGATATGGCAGGCGAATCCACGACTAGCATGATGCTCGCAAGCATTTCACACACTCCCCTCCACGACTCCTAGACTCAGGGGATAGACTTTGCGGAACGCAAGGAAAAAGCGTTCCGCAAACCTGCCTTACGGCAGG
>JAFPYK010000061.1 GCA_017412265.1 Lachnospiraceae bacterium | reverse complement strand
TTTCGAGAACATTCTGTCCTCCAACTATGCGGACGGAACCCCGCTGCATGCAGTTCTTGCATCCAACGACTCCACCGCTCTTGGTGTTGAGAATGCTCTGGATTCTTCTTATACCAACAGTGTCTATCCGATCATCACCGGTCAGGACTGCGATATCGCAATCATGAAGAACCTCATCGAGGGCAAGCAGGCGATGTCCGTATTCAAGGATACCCGTACCCTTGCCGGCAAGGTTGTTGAGATGGTTGACGCTCTGATGAAGGGCAACGAGCCTCCGATCAACGATAAAGAGACCTATGACAACAACACCGGCATCATCCCCAGCTACCTCTGCGAGCCCGTCAGCTGCACGGTTGACAACTACAAAGAGCTGCTGATCGACACCGGATACTACACCCTGGAGCAGCTTGGCATCGACGATTCCGGTGAGACCACTCCTGCCGGCAACGGCGAGCTTGTAGGTGTTGCGATGCCTACCAAGGATCTGCAGAGATGGAATCAGGACGGCGACAACATGAAGGCTATGCTGGAGAAGGCCGGTTATCAGGTCGACCTTCAGTACGCTTCCAACGACATCCAGACCCAGGTAAACCAGATCGAGAACATGATCTCCAACGGTGCGAAGGTTCTGGTTATCGCTTCCGTGGACGGCGACTCTCTGGGAACCGTTCTGGCACAGGCGAAGGAGAAAAACGTTCCGGTTATCGCTTATGACCGTCTGATCATGAACTCCGATGCTGTGTCCTACTATGCAACTTTTGATAACTGGCTTGTCGGAACCAAGCAGGGCGAATTCATCCGCGATGCTCTGGATCTTGACAACGCAGCCGGCCCGTTCAACATCGAGTTCATCACCGGCGACCCTGGCGACAACAACATCAACTTCTTCTTCGACGGCGCTATGAGCATCCTTCAGCCTTATCTGGACAACGGCAAGCTTGTCTGCAAGTCCGGCCAGACCGAGAAGGCAGTTGTAGCTACCGCGAACTGGGCAACCGATGCCGCACAGGCTCGTTTCGAGAACATCCTTTCTTCCAACTATGCGGACGGAACCCCGCTGCATGCAGTTCTTGCATCCAACGACTCCACTGCTCTTGGTGTTGAGAATGCTCTGGCTTCTTCTTACGACAATGAAGTTTATCCGGTGATCACCGGTCAGGACTGCGATATCGCAATCATGAAGAACCTCATCGAAGGCAAGCAGGCAATGTCCGTATTCAAGGATACCCGTACTCTTGCCGGCAAGGTTGTTGAGATGGTTGACGCTCTGATCAAGGGCAACGAGCCTACCATCAACGATACCGAGACCTACAACAACAACGTAAAAGTGGTTCCGAGCTTCCTTTGCGAGCCCGTCAGCTGCACCGTTGATAACTATAAGGAACTCCTCATTGATACCGGCTACTACACCGAGGATCAGTTCAAGTAATTCCTTTCAATGATGGTGATCGGGCAAGGCAGGATTCTGCCTTGCCCGATATTCCATGTTTATTCTGGAAAACTTACACGGAACGGAGGGGATTTTTTGGCGGATAATATTCTGGAAATGCGTGGCATTACCAAGCAGTTTATTGCTACGAGAGCCCTGGACAACGTTAACTTCAGCGTGAAACGGGGCAGCATCCACGCACTGGTCGGTGAAAACGGCGCCGGCAAATCCACACTGATGAAGGTTCTGAGCGGCCTGTGGCCTTACGGAACCTACGAGGGAGACATTGTATATGAGGGAGAAGTGTGCAAGTTCTCCAATATCAAGGACAGCGAGAGCAAGGGAATTGTTATCATCCATCAGGAGCTCGCGCTGGTCCCGTACATGAGTATCGGCGAGAATATGTTCCTCGGAAATGAGAGGGGCAGACGTTTCGCGATTGACTGGGAGAAGACCCATGCCGAGGCGACGAAGTATCTGAAGATGGTCGGTCTGAGCGATTCTTCCAAGACTCTGATTAAGGATATCGGCGTCGGTAAGCAGCAGCTGGTTGAGATTGCCAAAGCATTGGCCAAGAACGCGCGTCTGATGATTCTGGACGAGCCTACCTCGTCCCTGAACGAAGAGGACTCCAAGGCGCTTCTTGACATGCTGCTGGAATTTAAAAAGCAGGGAATGACCTCGATCATTATTTCCCATAAGATCAACGAGGTCGCTTATGTAGCGGACGACATCACGGTCCTCCGCGACGGAAAAACGATTGAAACACTCACAAAGGGTGTTGATGACTTCAGCGAAGACCGGATTATCCGGGGCATGGTCGGCCGTGAGATCGAAGACCGCTTCCCGAAGAGATCCGGCGTGAAGATCGGAGAAATGTCCCTGGAGGTCCGGGACTGGAGCGTATATCATCCCACGTACACGGATAAGAAGGTGGTCAACAACGTATCCTTCAATGTGCATGCGGGCGAAGTGGTCGGCTTCTACGGACTGATGGGCGCCGGCCGCACGGAGCTTGCGATGTCGCTCTTCGGCCGCAGCTTCGGCACGAACATCTCGGGTCATATGTCGATTCACGGCAAGGAAGTGAAGCTTCACTCGCCGAGACAGGCCATCGACCACGGTCTCGCGTATGTCACCGAGGACCGGAAGGGCAACGGCCTGATCCTGACGAATCCGATCTCGGTCAACACGACGCTTGCGAACTTAAAGGGAGTGACGAAGCACGGCGTGATCGACCGCGACAAGGAGCTTCTGGTCGCTGAAGAATATAAGAACAAACTTCGGACGAAGACGCCGTCCGTCACGCTGGATGTCATCACACTTTCCGGCGGAAACATGCAGAAGGTTCTGCTATCCAAGTGGATGTACGCGAATCCGGACATCCTGATCCTGGACGAGCCGACCCGAGGCATCGACGTCGGCGCCAAATATGAGATTTACTGCATCATCAACGACCTGGTGGCGGAGGGCAAATCCGTCATCATGATTTCCTCGGAACTGCCGGAGGTCCTGGGCATGAGTGACCGGATCTACGTCATGAACGAGGGAAGCATCGTCGGTGAGTTTACCCAGGCAGAGGCCAGCCAGGAAAAGATCATGGCCCGGATCCTGGCTGTCGATAACGCTGCAAAGGAGAGTAAGAAATCATGACGAAATCAAAGGTAATGACTTTTGTGCAGAAATATACCATGATCATTGCCCTCGTCCTCGTAACGGCATTCTTTGTCTGGAAGACGGGCGGCAAGATCCTTCTGCCTCAGAACATCACGAACATCATCTCGCAGAACGCGTACGTGTTTGTGCTGGCAACCGGTATGCTGTGCTGCATCCTGACGGGCGGCAACATCGACCTGTCGGTCGGTTCCGTGGTCTGCTTCGTCGGAACCATCGGTGCCGTGCTGATGAAGAATGAGCTGAACATGTGGCTGGCTGTCCTGGTCATGCTGGTGATCGGCCTTCTGATCGGCGCATGGCAGGCATTCTGGATCGCCTACGTCAAAGTCCCGCCGTTCATCACGACGCTGTCAGGCATGCTGGTCTTCCGCGGCCTCTCCAATGTCGTGCTGCAGGGCAAAACGCTGGCTGTCACGAACGCCAAGTTCGTCCAGATCTTCGGCGGCGGCGCCAACTGCTACGTGCCGGATCTGCTTAACGGCGAAGGCATCAACCTCCTCTGCATCGTTGTAGGTGCTCTTGCCTGCCTGGTCTACCTGTTCTTCACGTTCAAGGCGAACATCTCCCGCCGCAAAGCCGGCCTGGAAGCGGAGCCTCTGTACCAGGTAGCCATCAAGGCACTGATCATCGTTGCCGCGATCATCTTCTTCACGATCCGCCTGGCTCAGTACAAAGGCCTTCCGATGGCGCTGATCTGGGTTGTCACCGTGATCGCGTTCTACAGCTACATCACATCCAAGACCACCATCGGCCGTCATCTGTATGCGGTCGGCGGAAATGAGTCGGCAACCGCTCTGTCCGGTATCAACACGAAGAATGTTTATTTCTTCGCATACGCGAACATGGGCCTGCTGGCAGGTCTTGCGGGTATTCTGACGATCGCCCGTCTGACTTCCGCTCAGCCCACCTACGGACAGAACTACGAGATGGACGCGATCGGCTCCTGCTTCATCGGCGGCGCTTCCGCTTACGGCGGTGTCGGCACCGTGCCGGGCGTTATCGTCGGTGCTCTGCTGATGGGTGTCATCAACATCGGTATGAGTATCATGGGCGTGGACGCGAACTACCAGAGAGTCGTCAAGGGTCTCGTCCTGCTGGCGGCCGTTATCTTCGACGTTGTCTCGAAGAAGAAGAATCGTTAACATGGACGACAATAACAAACCGGATATGCGCGGCGGTATGGCCGGCATGTTGGTTATGCGTGTGGTCGTGTGCGGATATCTGATTTATCTGGGCGCGAGCCTGATCGTCGAGCACCTGAGAGGGGAATCCACGATGGAGCCCTGGATGGTCTGGGCGTGCGGCGCATTGTTCGTCGTCGGAGGGCTTGGGTTCGGATGGTACAGCTGGAAGCGGTACCGCGCAGAGACCAGAGTGGACAAGGACGATTCGGAGTTATATTAAGTTATTTTGAGCAAAAAAGAGAGATCAGTGAACTGATCTCTCTTTTTATTTGCTAAACGAGTGTCTGAGTTATGCTTCCTTTACCTTCGGAATCGCGGTGAGTTCTCCGCCCTCGACGGTGAAATAGATCACGTCGCGTGGGCCGACCCGGTCTTCGAGGATCAGCCTTGCGGAGAGGGTCTCCACATGCTTCTGCAGGTAACGCTTCAGAGGCCTTGCGCCGTAGAGCGGGTCGTAGGCTTCCTCGGCGATGTAAGCCTTGGCTTCTTCGCTGACTTCGATCTGGATCTCACGCTCCGCAAGCCGTTTGTTGATCGAGGCGATCTGCAGATCGAGGATCCGGCTGATGTCGCTCTCGGTCAGAGGCTTGAAGAGGATGATCTCGTCCAGACGGTTTAAGAACTCCGGGCGGAAATGCGCGCGAAGCTCCTCCTGCACCATGCCTTCGGCCTCTTCGGTGATCTCGCCCTTCTCCGCGATGGAGTCGAGCAGGTAGGAGGCGCCGAGGTTGCTGGTCATGATCAGGATCGTGTTCTTGAAGTCCACGGTGCGGCCCTGGGAGTCGGTCACACGGCCGTCGTCCAGGATCTGCAGGAGGACGTTGAAGACATCCGGGTGGGCCTTCTCGATCTCATCGAAGAGGACCACGGAGTAAGGCTTCCGGCGGACCGCCTCGGTCAGCTGGCCGCCCTCCTCGTAACCCACGTATCCGGGCGGCGCTCCGATGAGCCGCGAGACGGAGAACTTCTCCATGTACTCGCTCATGTCGATTCGCACGATGTTGTTCTCGTCGTCAAAGAGGCTCTCGGCCAGAGCTTTGGCGAGCTCGGTCTTACCGACGCCGGTGGGGCCGAGGAACAGGAAGGAACCGATGGGCTTCGAGGGATCCTTGATTCCGGCCTTGCTCCGCTGGATGGCCTCCGCCACCTTCTGCACAGCCTCATCCTGGCCCACGACTCTCTTATGAAGCGTCTCGTCCAGATGCAGAGTCTTCGCCTTCTCGGATTCGTTCAGCTTTGCCACCGGAATGCCCGTCCAGCGGGAGATGATCTTCGCGATCTCGTTCTCGGTGACGGCTTCGTGGACCAGGGAAAGATCCTGGCTCTTCACCTTC
>JAFPYK010000060.1 GCA_017412265.1 Lachnospiraceae bacterium | reverse complement strand
GACGCAGGTGACCGTGGAGGCTACATCGCCGGTGTCGTCGTAGCAGACAACGTTAAAGTACGCGGAGCGGATCGGCTGCGAGGACTGGTTGCAGGCCACGAGGGAGAGAAGGTCGCCCTGCGGACCGGCTTTGACGATGACTTCGTCTACGTAGACCGGGCAGTCGGGCTGCCAGAGCAGGTAGCGGTACCGGTTCTTCACGGCAGGGCCGGCGGCTTCCGGGGCGGCAGGCAGGGCAGGCACGGGGGCGAGGCTCAGAAGAGCGGCCGGCTGCGCCTGGGGGATCTGCGCCTGCACCGGTGCGGGCACATTCTCGATGTTCGGATACTGGGACTTAAAATACTCGTAGGTGCTGTAGTTCCTTCCGGCCCTCGCGTCGCGGATGGCCGAATCGATGCCTAACTCCGTGGAGAATTCCATGGGGGCGTCCATAAATGCGCCGCAGGCGCCGCAGGAGTAGCCGTTCTTGTCTTTGCCGATGAAACCGGCGGCCGCGCCGACGACACCGAAGGTGACTGCGCCGGCGACTGCTTTGCCGGTACTGAAGGTTTTATGCCGGGTATCCGGATGGATCAGTGTACTTCCGCAATATTTACATCTTTTCATGGTTCCCTCCTCAGACTCTCTGTGCAATACGGAAATAAATCTTTCCGCGGAGATCCAGCCGCTCCAGTTCGCCGTCATCCTTCATCACACGGACCAGATGAGCGACATCTCCTGTGCTGAGGCCCTGGAGTTCCGGGGTTTCCTTCATGAGCTGGTTGACAGTCATCATCTCTGTGCCGGAGAGGACTCTCCAGATGGCATCCTTCTGCTCTTCCACGAGCTCTTCTTCTGCGTCGGAGACCTGGGCATAGCGATAATATGTCCTGCCGCCGATCGTCTCGGTCTCTGCGCCGTGGCCGCCCTTCATCGTCTGCAGGAGGCTTGCAGCCCTCTGGTCCGAGAGGGGCTTCGTGCAGTTCGGGTCGTTGTTGAAGAGCTCCACGACCTCGGGGACGGTGAGCTTCTCGTGCTCCTTCAGGATCCCGATGATGACGGTCTTGATTTCTTCATTTTCACGCTGTGTGGAAGTCATCTTCTGAAGCTTGCGCTCCCTGCGGGTCGCCGCGTAGGTGCGGGCGCCGAGGGGAGACCTGCGGCCGAGCCTGCGCACGTAGTAATACAGACTGGTGTCGCCCCCGCTGAGCCCCAACAGATGTGCGTCGAGCACTTCCTGCGAGGCGAGGGATTCGAGATCGAAGTCGATGGAATATTTGCTGATATCAAATGTTTCCCTGGTGATCCGGGGCTCGTCATCGATCACCATCTGCATCAGCTCTTCATTTTCCTTGTAGAAGCTGAGTTCCTGGAGGAGGTCGTCGCTGTTCATCGGGGCGCCGTTCAGACAGATCAGGCGGGTGAGCAGGAGCTTCTGCGGTGTCAGGCTCTGGTCCGCGAAGCTTAAGATTCTCTCGGCGCACCAGCCCATAGGGAATTCCGGGTAGAGGTCCTCGGTGACGATGTTCTTCAGGAAGAAGCGGTCGCCTTCCTGGAAGAGGACACGCTCGCGGACAAGGCCGTCGAGCAGTTCATCCAGAGTGTTCTCGTCGAGCTGGGATAATTCGTCGCACCAGCCGCCGATCTGTTGGGCGGTCAGGCCGTCTTCATCCTCCAGGATGGCGGCGACGAGCTGGCCGTTTGCGCTCGAGCCACAGGGGAGGTTGAGCATGCAGCGTCTGAGCTCCTCGTCCTGGCTGTTCTGCCATCTGTCCAGAGCATCTTTCTTCTGTTGTTTTTTCTCCTTGCGCTCGTCCAGAATCTGGCGCGCGGCTTTCATGTGTGCCAGGTAGCTCTGGCCCTTTACAACATCCGCAGGTGTCGGGTTGTACGGAAGCGCATTGATCAGACGGCCGTTCTTCATAATCTCATCCTGAAGCTCGGCGTCTGATTTGGATTCCATCAACATCACCAGGTTGTTGATGTATGTGACATCCTTTGATAAATCTGTTGCCATTCACGTTCCTCCTTGGGCGGGCTCTTGCCGGCCCGCATTCCTGGTTATTATCATACCTTTTCGGCAAAATCAAAACAATAAGCAGCCTGCTTAGGGTATTGTTCGAATTCTTCCTTCGGGCGGGCGGGCAAAGTGAGTGATTTTTCCGTAGCATAATCTGTTAACCTATGATACAATAAATATATCTGAAATACAGACCCAGCGTGGTAAGAAGGAGGAATATCAGATGAAGTATGTATGTACGGTTTGCGGATTTGTCTATGATCCGGAAGAGAACGGTGGCGTGGCTTTTGAGGACCTGCCGGAGGATTAT
>JAFPYK010000059.1 GCA_017412265.1 Lachnospiraceae bacterium | reverse complement strand
GCGTTGCCGCAGATGGCGTAGCCGAGGCGCAGGCCGGGGGCGGCGAAGAATTTGCTGACGCCGCGCAGCACCAGGAGGTTGTTGTACCAGCGGGTGAGCGGGACGGAGGTGATGAGCTCCGGGGATTCGGCAAATTCGACATAGGTTTCGTCGACGAGGACGAAGACGCCGCGGGCCAGGCACAGGTCCAGGATCCGGCGCATGTCGGAGGAGGGAATGTGCGAGGAGGTCGGATTGTTGGGGTTGCAGAGGATCAGAAGATCGATCTCGGGGGTGATCTTCGAGGCCAGGGCGTTGACGTCGAGGCGGAAGTCGTCTTCCTCCGGAAGGGGGAAGTAGCGGCTTCGCCCGCCGCAGAGTTCAACGGCGCGCTCGTACTCGGAATAGGTGGGTCCGAGGATCAGGGCTTTCTTCGGCTCGCGGATCTGGATCGCCAGGGAGATCAGCTCGGTGGAGCCGTTGCCGACGAGGACGTGCTCGGGCACGGTGCCGGCGTAGGCCGCGATGGCGCGCCGGAGGGAGGTGTACTCACGGTCCGGGTAGGACGTGATGACATCGATGTGTGAGGCAAGGGTCTCGCGAAGCAGGCCCGAGATGCCCAGCGGGTTGACGTTGGCTGAGAAGCTCGTGATGCTGTCGCGGGAGATGCCGTAGATTTTTTCTATGATTTCGAGATCGCTTCCGTGAAAGTGATCCTTGTGCTGCATTTGCTCCACGGGAATCCTCCTTGAAATGCGTCATGCATTATTGTATAATGTAGAGTGGTCTATGCTGTAGACAGCTGACCGAGTACTTTCATTATAATGGATTTTGCGCAAAACGCAAGTCGGATCCTGTGGAGGTGGCAGATGGAGAGAAAAATCCGTGGATATCGAAGAGGAGTTTTTTCGTATGAGCGGCCGGAGATTCTGATCTATCAGAACAATGAGCTCGTGGATACGATTTCTTTTCGTGTGCAGACGGGGGAAGAGTACCATGGCACCTTCCAGATCGGCAATGAGCTGAAGACGGAGATCCGGGGGTGGATCGAGCAGGACGAGAAGAGCGAGGGCATCCGTGTGGACGGGGGCATGTTCTCGGGCGAGGTGTGCTGGATTCATTTCGCGTTTCTTGCGGATGAGAATTATCGGCTGGGCACGCACAAGGCGGTGCTTCGGATTGTGAGTGACTGCGGGGTGCGCAAGGTGCCGGTGCAGTTTAAGGTGGTTAAGCCGTTTATTGTGATTGACAACAAGGAGGTCAATGACTGGAAGGAGTTTGCGAAGATTGCGAAGAGCGATCCGATGACCGCGATCAGTGTGTTTGCGAATGAGGAGTTCGTGCGGGTCTTCCTGTATGACCATCCGGAGTGGGTGCCTCTCTACCGCAGCCTGATGAAGAGCGCGAATACCGCGCAGGCGATGGAGGAATTCCTGGTTGCCGCGGGGCTGAAGGAGCAGCTGCGGTATGAGGTGGATTTCGGGCATTATCAGTATGAGGCGGCCGAGACCGGGGAAGCGGTGTTTGAGGATGAGATCAAGCTTCGCAAGACGGGCAGCGGCACGGGCGAGATCCGTGTCAGCTGTGAGGGCAAGTTCCTGGGGACGGTTCAGGACCGGATCCGGGCGGAGCATTTCTTCCAGAAGGATTATGCGGTTCGTTTCCGGGTGAGCCCGGAGGAGTGCGGGCCGGGCCTGCATCTGGGGGCGGTTTGCCTGGAGCTTCCGACGAGGAGCGTGCGGGTGCCGGTGTCCTTCCACCGGGAGAATTCGCAGAAGGTGAAGGACGCGCGCAAGATGCGCAAGGGGTACCTGAAGGCGGAGCAGTGTTATCTGGATTTCCGGAGAAATAAGATCTCCAGGGATGAGTATGTGAACCAGATGCTGGCGGCGCTTGCGGAGATCAACCAGATCCGTGAGGAGGAGACGGCGGACCTGATCGAGACGTATGTCTATCTGTCGGCGGACCGGGCGGCATTTGCGGAGAATCTGCTGCAGGTGCTGGAGAGGAAGTCGGCACTTCTGGAGAAGTTCCAGCCGATTCATTACTGCGGGGTGCGTTTCCTGCGGGCTCTGGCGGACAAGCAGCCGGAGGTGACGGAGAAGGCGTGTGCCTACATCCGTGACATGTATGAGAACCGGTATGAGCATCCGATCCTGCTGTGGTTCCTGCTGCAGCTGGATGAGGAGCTTCAGAAGGATGCGGAGCGCAAGCTCAAGGAGATCCGGCGGATGTTCCGGGCGGGGAGCGCGAGCCCTCTGCTGATTCTGGAGGCGGCGCAGATCTACAACGCGAATCCTTATATGTTGAATAAACCGGACGAGTTCGAGATGTTCGTCGCGGGCTGGTCGTTGAAGCACGGCATGCTCCAGAAGGAAGCGGCCATGCAGTATTGTTATCTGGTCGGGCGTTCGAAGAATCCGGACGCGGCGATGTTTGATCACCTGGTGAAGATTTACCGGATGTACGGGGAGCGGGAGATCCTGGAGATCCTCTGCAGTGTGCTTCTGGCGACCAGGCGGTCGGGGCCGAAGGTGTTCGGCTATTATGCGCTGGGTGTGGAGGCGGACCTGAAGCTTAACGGCCTGTATGAGGCTTATATCGACAGTGTGCCGCAGGACCTGAAGGGACCGTACCACAGCAGTATTTATACATATTTCCGGTATGACAACCGGCTCTCTGCGCGCAAGAAGGCGATGCTCTACGCGAACATCGTGGCCAACCGGAACATGATTCCGGAGGTGGAGGCGCAGTATCGGAATGTGATCTCGATCTTCACGAAGGAGATGTTCGATAAGCGGGCGATGAATGAGTTCATGCCGGTGCTTTATGAGCGGCTCTATGAGCAGAATACCGGGAGCCGGCGGATGAGCGCCGGGCTCGTGAAGCTCTCGCGCAAGGTCCTGGTGACCTGCCGGGTGCCGAAGATGCGCAGCATCATCGTGTGCCGGCCGGCGGGCGAGGAGGCGATCGCGCTGCTGGGCGGGAAGGCCTGGGCGACGCTGGAGGAGCCGATGGACGCGCAGAGGCAGCTTCTGTGCGAGGACGGGGACGGCAACCGCTACTGCATGCGCAGCTGCTGCACGGTGGAGCGGCCGTTCGTGATGCCGGATGAGGTGCAGATGGAGTCGGTGGTGACCGAGCAGCTGAATTTCCAGCTGCCGCGGACCGTCAAGACCACGAAGGTGGAGCAGTCGATCGAGGAGGAGATCCAGACCGCGCTCTTCACGGAGGAGGGGATTGACCGGATCCTGCCGGATTTCCTGAAGTATGCGCAGGGGAAGCTGACGCAGCGGGTGGATAAGCGGCTGGTCAAGTCGTTCTTCTGCTATTACAGCTTCCGCTACCTCTATTACAACAACGGCGGAAATGACGAACTCTTCGGCATGCTCTTTACGGAGGCGCAGGAAGAGGATATGGAGATCGGGCGGATGGCTCTGCTGAAATGGATGAGCCGCCGGGCGGCGCTGAAGGATGAGGAGAAGAAACTCGCCGAGGCGTGGATCCGGGACTTCTACGGGCAGGGAATCGTGCTTCCGTTCTTCAAGGATCTGGGGCGGACGGTGGACCTTCCGTTCGGGATCCGGCAGCGTTATTATGTGGAATACCACGCGAATCCGAAGAAGCGGGTGACGATTCATTACGCCACCGGCAGCCTGGGATCGATGGAGGAGGAGAGGATGCCTCATATGTACAAGGGCATCTTCGTGAAGGAGTTCATCCTCTTCCAGGATGAGGAGCTCTTCTATTACATCACGGAAGAGGGTGAAGAGGAGGCCTCGGATCCGGACCGCGTGGCGGAGGATAAATTGTGGAGAATCGAGCCGGGGACCTATGAAGGGGAAGACCGGATCAGTCTCTACGGATTGCTGAACCTGTTGACTTATGAGAAGGCGCTGGGCGAGACCGACCCGTCGGCTGCGGAGCAGATGAAGTCTCTGGTGACCGATTACGCGGCGATGCGCCAGGTGCTGAAGGAAAAGTTTAAGGCATTGTAAGGATGGAACAGAAGAAAACGCTTTTGGTCGGCATGGATCTGGATTATGAGTTTACCCAGATCTGCTGCTGTGAGGATGCGCAGGCGCAGCCGGTGACCGTGGTGTTTGCGGATGCGAAGGCGGAGAAGATTCCGACGGCGATCGGCGTGGAGGATGCCACGAAGAGATGGATGATCGGCCCGGAGATGGAAGCGATGGAGGCGGACGCGCGGGGCGAGGCCGTGCGCGACCTGCTTCACAAGCTGGTTCAGGAGGAGCCGGTGAAGATCCTGACGGCGCAGTTTGCGCCGGAAGAGGTGATGGAGCGGTTCCTGCGCCGGTGCCTGCTGCAGGTGAAGGAGCAGATGCCGGGACAGCTGATCGCAAGCCTGGTGATCGTGCTTCCGGATCTCTCGGCGAAGGTCCGGGAGAGGCTCTCTGCGGCTCTGGCGAAGCTCGGCCTATATGAGGACCGTGTGACGATGATCAGCCGCGGACAGAGCTTCGGCGAGTTTGTACTTCGGCGGAGGAAAGAGGTGCTCGGCGGTGTGGCCGCGCTCTTTGATTACCGGCCGGAGGGCATGCAGTACCGGCAGGTGCGTTTCCAGACGAGGAGGCGCCCGGTCCTGGTGGAGCTGGTCGGCGGGGATCTCTCGGACGTGCTTCCGTGTAAGGAAGGATTTGACTACGCGGATGCATTTGCGGAGACGGCCGCGAAGCTGTTCAACAAGCAGATGGTGCTGCGGGTCTATGCGACTGGCAGCGGGTTTGCGGATGAGGAGCTTGCCGGGAAGGCGCTCGGAAGGATCACCCGGGGACGCAAGGTGTTCCTGGGGGACAATCTGTATGTTCAGGGAGCGTGCTGCTACGCGCAGCGCCTGGCGGACTGCCAGGGAAGGCCGGAGGCCATGAGCCGGGAGTACCTGGTGATGGCTGAGGAGACGTCCCTGTATGAGGTGAATATGAATTTGTTCTACAAGGGTAGAACCGAGAATATTGTGGTGTTAGAGCCTGGTGTGAACTGGTTTGACGTCAAGAAATCATTTGACTTCATCCTGGATGACACCGATCAGCTGGACCTGACGCTGGTCCACGCGCTGACCGGGGAGAAGACGAAGGAGAGCTTCTTCCTGGACGGCCTGGAGAAGCGGCCGCGCAAGATGACCCGGATCAGGGTGGAATTCTCCTGCTCTGCGGTGGATGAGGTGGCGGTCCGGGTGACGGATCTGGGCTTTGGCGAGTGGTATCCGGCCAGCGGCCGGACCTGGGAATTCCGGATGGGAGGCAGCGCGTCATGAGTAAGGTGATCTTATGCAGCGGCCCGCTTGCCGCGAAGCCGTATCTGTTCGGGCTGACGAACCGGCATCTCTATTCGCTGGAGGAGCTGTGCTACTCTCTGTATGAGAATGTCTATGTGGTGTCCGACCAGGATTTTGATGAATCGCTATGCATGTGGCTGGATGAGCAGCTGGATGAGAAGAAGCTGGCCAAGCGCCTCTACAGCCTGATCCGGGAGGAAGCCCCGGTGGAGGACAAGATCGCGCTGGTGCTCGCGGCGAGCGATTATTATACCGAAAATGAAGTGAAGAATACCATCTACCTGATGAAGCAGATGGGAGAGTGCTCCCCGGTGGAGAAGTGGAAGATGAAGGGCGACAGTTATCTGGAGCACGGAAGCTACGCACAGGCCGCGGAGGAGTATGAGCAGCTGCTGCGGTCGGAGCAGCCGGGGACGATGCGCAAGAGCGATTACGCGAAGGTGATGCATAATCTGGCAATCGCGCATCTCTATGTGGGCAGTTTCGAGCAGGCCGCGGAGGAGTTTGAGAAGGCCGCGCAGGCCGACGGCAACTCGGCGTCGAAGATCGCGGCGGCAGAGGCAGGGAAACTTGCGCGCGGGGAGCTTCCGGAGTATGCCAGGGCGAAGGCCGCAGGCATCCGCGAGAAGGATTACGATGTCCTGATCGAGGAGTGGAAGGAAGAGATCCGCAAGGCCTTTCTGCGGGGCTGAGGGAAGAATACGAGCAGGGGAGAAGACATTTGACGAGGTTAGAGGAAGAAATCAGGAAACGTAGAACATTTGCAATCATTTCGCACCCGGACGCGGGCAAGACCACGCTGACCGAGAAGTTCCTGCTCTACGGAGGAGCCATCAACCTGGCAGGATCGGTCAAGGGCCGCAAGACCGCCAGGCACGCGGTCTCGGACTGGATGGAGATCGAGAAGGAGAGAGGAATCTCGGTGACGTCTTCGGTGCTCCAGTTCCATTACCGGGACTACTGCATCAATATCCTGGATACGCCGGGCCATCAGGATTTCTCGGAGGATACCTACCGGACGCTGATGGCGGCGGATTCCGCGGTGATGGTGATCGACGGGTCCAAGGGCGTGGAGGCGCAGACGATCAAGCTGTTCAAGGTCTGCGTCATGCGTCACATTCCCATTTTTACATTTATCAATAAGATGGACCGTGAGGCCAATGATCCGTTCGACCTGATCGGCGAGATCGAGGAGGTGCTGGGGATCCGGACCTGCCCGATCAACTGGCCGATCGGCTCGGGCAAGAGCTTCAAGGGGGTCTATGACCGGGAGACCGGCAAGATCACGCGCTTCTTCGCAGCCAATAACGGGCAGAAGGAAGTGGACACGGTCGAGGCGGAGCTCGGGGATCCGTCGCTGGACGAGCTGATCACGAGGCCGCTGCATGAGCAGCTGGCGGAGGAGATCGAGCTGCTGGACGGAGCGAGCGATGAGTTCGACCTGGCTCGTGTGAGCGCGGGCGAGTTAAGCCCGGTCTTCTTCGGATCGGCGCTGACGAACTTCGGCGTGGAGACCTTCCTGAATCATTTCCTGGACATGACGACACCGCCTCTGCCGCGCAATACGACGGAGGGGACCGTGGATCCGTTCTCTTCGGATTTTTCGGCGTTTGTGTTCAAGATTCAGGCGAATATGAACAAGGCCCATCGGGACCGGATCGCCTTCATCCGCATCTGCTCCGGGCAGTTTGACGCCGGCATGGAGGTGCAGCATGTGCAGGGCGGGCGCAAGATCCGCCTGGCGCAGCCGCAGCAGATGATGGCGGATGAGCGCAAGCATGTGGAGGAAGCGTTCGCGGGTGATATCATCGGCATCTTTGATCCGGGGATTTTCTCGATCGGCGATACGCTGTGCACCGGGACGCCGGTTCGTTTTGAAGGGATTCCGACCTTCGCGCCGGAGCATTTCGCGAGAGTGCGCCAGGTGGATACCATGAAGCGCAAGCAGTTCGTCAAGGGTATCGAGCAGATCGCGCAGGAGGGCGCGATCCAGATCTTCCGCGAGGCGAACACCGGCATGGAAGAGATCATCGTCGGCGTCGTGGGCGTCCTGCAGTTTGAAGTGCTGCAGTACCGGCTCAAGTCGGAGTACAACGTGGAGATCGGACTGGAGATCCTGCCGTACGAGTACATCCGCTGGATCGAGAACCCCGGCATCGACGTGGACAAGATTTCGGTGACTTCGGATACGAAGAAGATCCGGGACCTGAAGGGCAATCCGCTGCTCATCTACACGCATCCCTGGAGCATCAAGACCATCCTCGACCGCAACGAGGGACTGGTGCTTTCGGAGTTCGGGCGGAATTAATAGATTTATAAGAAAAAATCTGCGTGCAGAAACACAAATATATGATATAACTGTGTGGTATGCAGGTGAAAGCAGGCGGTGACCGCCTGTATAGAAACCAAAGGAGAAGAATCATGATTGAAGTCAGCAACCTGGTGAAGCAGTACGGGGATCATTATGCGGTAGATCACCTGAGCTTTACCGTGAATGAGGGTGAAGTGCTGGGCTTCCTGGGACCGAACGGCGCCGGGAAATCCACCACGATGAATATCATTACAGGCTATATATCTGCGACCGAGGGAACGGTGACCATCAACGGCCATGACATCCTGGACGAGCCGGAGGAGGCGAAGAAATGCCTCGGCTATCTTCCGGAGCTGCCGCCGGTTTACCCGGATATGACGGTGAAGGAGTACCTGTTCTTTGTCGCCGAGATCAAGGGCGTGAAGAGGGAAGACCGGTTTGACGACGTGATGAACGCGATGGAGAGCACGAAGATCACGAATTACCAGAACCGTCTGATCCGTCACCTCTCCAAGGGCTACCGGCAGAGAACCGGCATCGCGGGCGCGATGATCGGCAATCCTCAGATCATCATCCTGGATGAGCCGACGGTCGGACTTGACCCGTCGCAGATCATCGAGGTGAGAGACCTGATCAAGAGCCTGGCCAAGGACCACACCATCATTCTGAGCTCCCACATCATGCAGGAGATCAGCGCGGTCTGTGACCGGGTGCTCATCATCAACAAGGGCAAGATGATCGTCAATGATTCGATCAAAGACCTGTCCCGCCGGATGTCCGGATCCAACCGCCTGGAGCTGAAAGTGAAGGGAAGCGCCGCGCAGGCGAAGGAGCTCATCCTCGGCATCGGCGACGTGGAGAGCGTGGACGTGGTCGGAGAAGAGGACGGCATCGTGGAGATGCACGTCTACTCCAAGGATACCGACGTGCGCGAGCAGGTGTTTGACGCCTGCGCCGGGGCGCATCTGCCGATCTACGCGATGAACCTCATCGAGATGACTCTGGAAGAGATCTTCATCAAGCTGGTGCAGAACATGGAGAAGGAGAAAGGAGAGGAAGAGAAATGATCGCGATTTATAAAAAAGAACTCCGGTCTTACTTTACTTCCATGATCGGCTTCGTCTTCGTCGCCCTGTTCCTGGTCGTCGTCGGCATCTATTTTACCTCCTACAACCTGGTAGGCGGCTACGCGAACTTTGACTATGTACTGCAGTCCATCGGCCTGCTCTTCATCATCCTGATCCCCACGGTGACCATGCGTATGATCGCCGAGGAGACCAAATCGAAGACGGACCAGCTGCTTTATACTTCCCCGCTGACCATCGAGAAGATCGTCCTGGGCAAATATCTGGCCGTCTATACGCTCTTCCTGATCGTCGTCGCGGTGATCTGCTTCTACCCGCTGATCCTCGGACAGTTCGGCAACGTGGACTATCCGCTGGCTTATGCCAACATCTTCGGGTTTGCCCTGATGGGCGCGGCCTACATGGCGATCGGCATGTTCATCAGCTCCACGACGGAGAACCAGGTGATCGCTGCGGTCTTATCCTTCCTGGTCTTCCTGATCACCTACCTGATGAGCTATATCGTCCAGGTGGTGCCAAGCGACAACTTAAGCGCATGGATCATCTTCAGCGTCCTGAACCTGCTGATCTCCGTGGTGCTCTATACGTCGCTGAAGAATATCAACGTGGCACTGATCTTCGCGGGCGCGATGGAGGTCATCCTGACCGCACTCTACCTCTTAAAGCCCAGCTTCTTCGACGGCTCGGTCGTCAAGTTCTTAAACTGGTTCTCGCTCTTTGAGCGCTACAAGGCGTTCGGCCTGGGTATCATCGATTTCGCGAGTGTCATCTATTATCTCAGCCTGGTGTTCCTGTTCTGGTTCCTGACCGTGCAGACCATCAAGAAGAGAAGATGGAACTAAGGAAGGGGTGAGAGAGATGGCGAAAAAAGAGAAAGAAAAGCTCGACAAGAAGCAGCTGATCGAGGAGCAGAGCGAGGCCATGAACACTAAGGCCGAGGGCTCCGGCCAGAATCTGATCAACTCCAAGAATTTTAAGTCCGGTGCTTATTCCACCCTGATGATCCTGATGATGATCGTCGTGGTCCTGGTTATCAACCTGGCCGTGACCACCCTGGATCTGCAGGTGGACGTCAGCAAGAGCCAGGTATTTACCCTGACCGACACCACGAAGGAGATCTTAAACGGCCTGGAAAATGATATCTCCATCTACTACATCGCGCAGGAGGGCCTGCAGGAGGAGACGATCTACAAGATCGTCGAGCGTTATCCCGCGGAGTCTTCGAAGGTGCATCTGGAGCTCAAGGACGTCGTCCTGTATCCGAACTTCGCGAAGCAGTACACGACCGGAGAGATTTTGAACAACAGCCTGATCGTGGTCAACAATGACACCGGGGCATACAAATACATCGATTACGAGAACCTGCTGGCCTACGCCAATACCTCTTCTTCCATCGAGGCTTCGGGCCTGGACGTGGAAGGCCAGGTGACCGCGGGTATCGTGGCGGTCTCCTCCAGCGACCTCCCGACCATGTACTATGTGGGCGGCCACGGCGAGACCAAGCTCTCCGACGCATTTACCAAGTCGGTGGGCAAGCAGAATATTACACTGAAGAACCTGAACATGTACACCGCAACCGAGATCCCGGAGGACTGCGATGTCCTGCTCTTCAACGGACCGACCTACGATCTGTCCGAGGAGGAGAGCCAGATGGTGAAGGACTTCATGGCTAAGGGCGGCAATGTGGTGATTCTTCTGTCGAACTCCGAGGAAGAGCTCCCGAACCTGGAGGAGCTGCTCCGCTACTACGGCGTGGAGCGCCATCCGGGCATCGTCGTGGAGAGCAGCGGCTATTATCTGGGCACCTACAAAACCTACCTGCTGCCGCAGGTGGGCTATCACATGTCCATCACGAGAACCTTCTCGGACGGCCTGACGATGATCCTCCCGATGACCCAGGGCCTGACCGAGGTGACGGACCAGAGAACTTCGCTCAGCGTCCACCGGCTTCTGAAGACCTCCAACGAGGCGTACCTGAAGGCGGACACGCAGGCAACCACGACCGAGAAGGAAGCCGGAGACGAGGACG
>JAFPYK010000058.1 GCA_017412265.1 Lachnospiraceae bacterium | reverse complement strand
GCCACCCTTGCGCCCGCTGACGGAAGCGGGGCGTATGAAGGAGGAAAACTTCTGGTACATCTGCAGGCTGTGGATGATCACTGTGAGGCGGTGTTCGCCTATGGGAGATGCGAGGATCTCCAGGATGGATTCCTGCTGATCGCCAGAGACCGGCCGGTGCCGCAGATTCGCACACAGGCTGCCGGAAAGCAGACCGGGGCTTCTGTGGAGGCTGCCGGGGAGGATACGCAGATCATCGATACCGTGTCCTATATCGATCTGCAGCCGGGGGCAGAGTATGTCATTCAGGGGCTGATGAAGAATCCACGGACCGGAGAGACCATTACAGATGCTTCGGGACATGATGTGACGGCAGAGAAGAGATTTGTGCCGGAGAATCCGGACGGGAGCGTGGAGCTTTGCTTTGTGCTGGATGCAAGGAGCCTGGAAGGGCAGTCGGCTGTTGTCTGGGAGACGCTGTACCGGGACGGGGAAGAAGAAGCTTCTCACCGGGACCTGAATGATGAGGCGCAGACGGTACATTTCCCGAAGATCGGGACCACGGCGGTGTGTGACCAGACAGAGGATCACCTGGCGCCGGCGGGAGAAGAGGCTGCGATTACGGACCGGGTGCGGTATGAGAACCTGGTGCCGGGGCTGACTTATACGATGTCCGGACGTGCGGCCGACAGGGACAGCGGAGAGATCCTTGCGGAGGCAGAGGAGACATTTATCCCGGAGGAGCCGAACGGGACGGTTGAGATGCGTTTTGTGCTACCGGCAGTGAACCTGGCCGGGCGAAGCGTGGTGATTCTGGAGACCTGCCGGTACGGGGACGTCTGCATCGCAGCCCACGAAGATCCGGAAGACGAAGAGCAGACGGTGCATTTCCCAGGAATTGAAACCGAGCTGACCGATGCAGAGAGCGGCTCGCATCTGGTCAAGGCGGAAGGGACGGTCCGGCTGAAGGATGTGGTGGCATACCACAATCTGATTCCGGGAAAGGAGTATGTCCTTCGGGGAGTGCTCGTGGACCGTGAGACCGGAGAAGCATTGACCGCAGACGGTGAAGAGGTTACGGCTGAGACAGCATTTGTCCCCGAAGAGCCGGACGGAGAGGCCGAGCTGGAGTTCTCCTTCCCGGGAGAGGCAGCCGCGGGGCGCAGCATCGTCGCATTTGAATCCTGCCGGTATGAGGAGAGGGAGCTTGCCGTACATGCGGATGTGACCGATGAGGCACAGAGTGTGTATCTGCCGCAGATCGGTACCTGCGCGGCAGAGGAGAGCAGCGGAGAGCGGCTCGCCGCAGCGGATCCGAAGACCGTGCTGGTCGATACGGTGAGTTATCGCGGACTGATGCCGGAGACAGAATACCTTCTGGAAGGGATCCTGATGGACTGCGAGTCGCAGACTCCTCTGCTGATCCGGGGCGAACCGGTGACGGCCCAGACGGTTTTACAGACCGGGGCTGCGAAGAAGGGATCTTTCGGATGTGACGGAGAGGCCTGTGTACGGTTTGTTTTTGACGCATCCGGGCTGGAAGGAAAGAGCATCGTGGTGTTCGAGACAATGTATGCGGGATCTGAGGAGATCGCCTCGCACCGAGACGCCGGGGATGAGATGCAGACGGTCCGCTTCCCGAAGCTGCTGACCAGTGCGCATGCGAAGGAGAGTGATGAGAAACTCCTGGCGGCAGACGCGGAGGTCCTGGTTACGGACGAGGTGCACTATGAGAATCTGGTCCCGGGACAGGAGTATGTCGTGCAGGGGAAGATCGTAGACCGCGGCAGCGGGGAGGAGATCGGAAGCGCAGAGACCCGGTTTGTCCCGGAGACTGATTCGGGAAGTGTCGAGGTGAACTTCCGGGTCAATACGAGCGCGTATGCAGGGAAACGCCTTGTCGTGTACGAGTGGCTGACGGACGTGAAGGGACGCAGGATCGCCTCACATGAAGACCCGGAGAACAGCGACCAGACGGTCACGGTCCGGGTGCCCCCGAATGTCCCGAAGACCGGGGACATGTTCTCCCTGCGGGTCTGGCTCGCGGCAGCCGCTGTGAGCGCAGTGGCCGCGGCATGGCTGGTGTTTCGAAGAAGAGAGCTGTTCTGAGAACCCTCTAGAACAACAAAAAACTCCCGCACGGGAACGTGCGGGAGTTCATAACAGACAGGTTCGATTATCTCGCGTGATCTAAGAGAGTCTTCTTCAGGTCGTAGAGCTTGTCGGAGAGGTCGACATAGACCTTCTGAGGGTTCACCAGACGGCGGGACTCATCCCAGAGGGTGTCCAGCTCGCGCTTGGCGATCTCGCGGATCTCCATCGCGGAAGGAGACTCGTAGATGCACTGGCCGTTCTTGAAGACCGGTACCTGGATCTCCTTCATCTCGTAGGTTCCGCCGATGAGGGTGGTCTTCTTCCAGGTCTCGTAAGGATCGTAGATCAGCATATCCTTGGAGCAGTCGAAGGTCTCGCCCACGAGGCAGACCAGGTCGGCGCGCATCTTGCCGGTCTCCTTGTCGTAGATACGGTAGATGGTCTTGTTGCCGGGGTTGGTGATCTTCTCACTGTTCTCGGAGAGCTTGATCTTCGGGATGAACTCCCCGTCCTTCTCGACCGCGGCCAGCTTGTAGACGCCGCCGAAGGCCGGGTTGTCCGCGGAGGTGATCAGGTTGGTGCCGACACCCCAGGAGGTGATGGCAGCGCCCTGGTTCTTCAGGGAGTCGATCAGATACTCGTCGAGGTCGCTTGAAGCGCAGATGACGGCCTTCTCAAAGCCGGCGGCGTCGAGCATCTTCCTCGCTTTCTTGGAGAGGTAGGCAAGGTCGCCGGAATCCAGGCGGATACCGTACATCTTCGGCATCTTGCCGGCCTTGCGGAGCTCCTCGAAGACCTTGATCGCGTTCGGTACGCCGGAGCGGAGGGTATCGTAGGTGTCGACCAGAAGGGTGGTGTTGTTCGGATAAAGCTCCGCGTAGCGGCGGAAGGCCGTCAGCTCGTCATCGAAGCTCATGATCCAGGAATGAGCATGGGTGCCCAGAGCGGGAACGCCGAACTGCTTCGCGCAGAGGACGTTGGAGGTGCCGATGCAGCCGCCGATCACGGCAGCGCGTGCACCGTAGGTGCCGGCGTCGGGACCCTGCGCCCGGCGAAGCCCGAACTCCATCACGCCGTCGCCCTTGGCCGCGTAGCAGACGCGGGCCGCCTTGGTGGCGATCAGGGACTGATGGTTGACGATGTTGAGGATGGCGGTCTCGACCAGCTGAGCTTCCATGATGGGAGCGATGATCTTGACCAGGGGCTCTCTCGGGAAGACGACCGTGCCTTCCGGAATCGCATAGACGTCACCGGTGAAGTGGAAGCCTGCGAGGTAGTCCAGGAAGTCCTCGTCAAATACATTCAGGCCGCGCAGATAGGAGATATCGTCGTAGTCAAAATGAAGGTTCTTGATGTAGTCGATGACCTCTTCCAGGCCGCAGCAGATCGCATAGCCGTTGCCGGACGGATTCTTGCGGTAGAACATGTCAAAGACCACGCGGGTATTCATATCGTTCTTGTAGTAGCCCTGCATCATGGTGATCTCGTAGAAATCGGTCAGCAGGGTCAGGTTCTGTGCTGTGATGCTCATAGATTATTCTCCTGATTCATATCATTGCTGTCAGCCGGGCGGCGCAGCGCCGGTCCCGGAACTGCATAAATCCGGTAGAATTATAACACAGTTTGCGAGTATTTCCAAGGTTTCTTCCCTTGACAATTCGCATTTCACATCATATATTAAGAAGAGTCAAAAGCGATGAAGGAGACAGTAGGGGGCATCCAAAGCCATAGCGAGCCCGGGACGGTGGAAGCCGGGTGTGAGTCAGTGCCTCTCGAAGATCACTCTGAAGCTGCAGGTCGAACACAGCAGTAGGCCCCGCCGGGATTCCCCGTTACAGGAAGCACGTATGATGGTACGCAGCTAATCAGGTGGTAATTCGGCTCTTTTCCTGTTTAGGAGAAGGGCCTTTTATGTTAGAGAAGCCGCGAAGTCAAGAGATTCAGGAGGAGTTAGGAATGGCACTTTACAGCAAAGTGGACACGAACATGAAGTTTGTGGAGCGCGAGAAGAACGTTGAGAAGTTCTGGTCGGAGAACCATATCTTCGAGAAGAGCATGGAGCAGCGGGAAGGCTGCCCGACGTATATGTTCTATGACGGTCCGCCGACCGCCAACGGCAAGCCCCACATCGGCCATGTGCTGACCCGGGTAATCAAGGATATGATTCCCCGTTACCACACGATGAAGGGAGAACTGGTCCCGAGAAAGGCCGGCTGGGATACGCACGGACTTCCGGTGGAGCTGGAGGTCGAGAAGAAGCTGGGCTTAAACGGCAAGGAGCAGATCGAAGAGTACGGCATGGAGCCTTTCATCAAGGAGTGCAAGGAGAGTGTCTGGAAGTATAAGGGCATGTGGGAGGATTTCTCCGCGACCGTCGGTTTCTGGGCGGATATGGAGCACCCTTATGTCACTTACGAGGATGACTATATCGAGTCCGAGTGGTGGGCGCTGAAGGAGATCTGGGACAAGAAGCTGCTGTACAAGGGCTACAAGGTTGTGCCTTACTGCCCGCGCTGCGGCACCCCTCTGTCTGCGCAGGAGGTTGCACAGGGCTATAAGACCGTGAAGGAGCGTTCCGCGGTGGTTCGTTTCAAAGCGGTTGAGGGAGATTATTATTTCCTCGCATGGACGACGACGCCCTGGACCCTGCCTTCGAACGTTGCGCTCTGCGTGAACCCGGAGGAGACGTACGTGAAGGTCAAGGCGGCGGACGGCTATACGTATGTGATGGCTCAGGCGCTGCTTGACACCGTGCTTGGCAAGCTTGCGAAGGATGATGCACCGGCTTATGAGGTGCTTGAGACCTATGTCGGCAAGGACCTGGAGTATAAGGAGTACGAGCCGCTGTTTGATTTCACCGGCGAGGTGGTCAAGAAGACGCGCAAGAAAGCGCATTATGTGGTCTGTGATAATTACGTCACCATGAGCGACGGTACCGGTATCGTGCATATCGCGCCGGCGTTTGGTGAAGACGATAACCGGATCGGCAGAGAGTACGGGCTTCCGACCGTGCAGCTGGTGGACGGCAAGGGCAACATGACGGAGGAGACGCCTTACGCGGGTACATTTGTCAAGCAGGCCGATCCCGTGATCCTGGTGGATCTGGACAAGGCCGGCAAGCTGTACGACGCGCCGAAGTTCGAGCATGAGTATCCGCACTGCTGGCGCTGTGACACCCCTCTGATCTATTACGCGAGAGAGTCCTGGTTCATCAAGATGACCGCGGTGAAGGAGGACCTGATCCGCAACAACGACACGATCAACTGGATCCCCGAGTCGATCGGCAAGGGACGTTTCGGCGACTGGCTGAAGAATGTGCAGGATTGGGGAATCTCCCGCAACCGTTACTGGGGCACGCCTCTGAACATCTGGGAGTGCGACGAGTGCGGCGAGCAGATCTCGATCGGCAGCCGTGAGGATCTCTACAAGTTCAGCGGGGACGAGCGCGCGAAGACCGTGGAGCTGCACCGGCCGTACATCGATGAGATCACCTGCGTCTGCCCGCACTGCGGCAAGCCGATGAAGCGTGTGCCGGAGGTTATCGACTGCTGGTTTGATTCCGGTGCGATGCCTTTCGCACAGTATCATTATCCTTTTGAGAACAAGGAACTGTTCCACGAGCATTTCCCGGCGAAGTTTATCTCCGAGGCGGTGGATCAGACGCGTGGATGGTTTTATTCGCTGCTGGCGGAGTCGACCCTGCTCTTCAACAAGGCTCCTTACGAGAATGTCATCGTGCTGGGCCATGTGCAGGACGAGAACGGCCAGAAGATGAGCAAGAGCAAGGGCAACGCGGTGGATCCGTTTGAGGCTCTGGAGACCTACGGTGCGGACGCGATCCGGTGGTATTTCTACACGAACTCCGCTCCCTGGCTGCCCAACCGTTTCCACGGGAAGCCGGTCGTCGAGGGCCAGAGAAAGTTCATGGGCACGCTGTGGAACACCTATGCGTTCTTCGTGCTCTATGCCAACATCGACAACTTCGACGCGACGAAGTATGCGCTGGAGTACGATAAACTGTCCGTGATGGACAAATGGCTTCTGTCGAGGCTGAACACGGCGGTCGGCGAGGTCGACGAGAATCTGGCGAATTACCGGATCCCGGAGGCTGCGAAGGCTCTGGACAGCTTCGTCGACGAGATGAGCAACTGGTATGTCAGACGCTGCCGTGACCGCTTCTGGGCGAAGGGCATGGAGCAGGACAAGATCAATGCTTATATGACGCTGTATACCGCGCTGGTGACCATCAGCAAGGCGGCGGCCCCGATGATTCCGTTCATGACGGAGGATATCTACCAGAACCTGGTGCGCAGCCTGGATCCGGAGGCTCCGGAGAGCATCCATCTGTGTGATTTCCCGGAGGCGGACGAGAGCCTGATCGACCGGAAGCTGGAGGCTGACATGGAGGAGGTCCTGGAGATCGTTGTCCTCGGCCGTGCCCTGAGAAATGCATCCAACCGGAAGAACCGCCAGCCTCTTGCCAAGATGTATGTCAAGGCGGAGAGCGGTGCGCTGGAGGACTTCTATGTGGATATCATCGCGGATGAGCTCAACGTGAAGAGCGTGGAGTTCACGGACGATGTGAGCGCATTTACCAACTACAGCTTCAAGCCGCAGCTGCGCACACTGGGACGGCGCTTCGGCAAGAACATCAACGAGGTGAAGACTATCCTGGCCAATATCGACGGTGTGAAGGCGATGGCGGAGCTTCGCAGCACCGGGAAGCTTGTGATCCAGGTGGCCGGCATCGACGAGGCGCTCGCGGAGGAGGATCTGCTGATCGAGTCCGCCCAGATGGAAGGCTATGTGTCGGATTCTGACCAGGGCATCACAGTGGTGCTGGATACGAACCTGACCGAGGAGCTGCTGGAAGAGGGCTTCGTGCGCGAGATCATCAGCAAGGTGCAGACCATGCGCAAGAGCGCGGACTTCGAGGTGACGGATCACATCCATCTGTATGTGAAGAACAACCAGAAGGTTGCGGATATCGTGTATGCGAACGCGGAGACCATCCAGGCCGAGGTGCTGGCGGATGAGATCTCGGTCGGAGAGAGCGCAGGATACGTGCAGGAGTGGAACATCAACGGAGAAGATGTGACGCTGGGAGTCGCGAAGTTATAAGAGGAGGCCGCCTGCGGGAGAAGTGGTGGGGCGTCTCACGAAAATGTTTCGGGACGCGGGAGCGGCATGTCTTTTCTCCTCGCCTGGAGACGGCTCGTCGAAAAGCACATGACGCTTTCGAAGTCGTGCCAGTCCGGGATTCGCCTGCCAAATCCCCTGACTCTGTGATTCGCGGAGGGAAGTGTGCTGGATCAAAATCTAAAACATGTGCGGTTTAGAGCTGATATGCTACCCCCAAGTAGGACATTGAAATATAAAACCTACTTGGGGGTATTTCTATGTCCAGAAAAAGCAAGATTGATGCAGTAGAAAAGGTTAAGATGGTTGAGCGGGTGCGGGCATATGAAATAAGTGTTTCTGAAGCAGCCCATTTGAAGGTATTCCAGGAGCATACTGCGCCTCCTAAACATTTCTTGAGGCTATTTAATCCCGGGAAAATGCGCTGTCAGCCCCAAATTGCGTGTC
>JAFPYK010000057.1 GCA_017412265.1 Lachnospiraceae bacterium | reverse complement strand
CTCCTGCCACATTGACCCCGGTACAATCACAGATATTCTTAAAATGCGCGTTGGAATTGACTTCGCAGACCAGCATGCCTTCTCTTCCGAAGAGCAGGTCAACCCCTGCAAAATCCGTCCCGCAGGCCTGTGAGGCAGCGATGGCCAGTTCGATCTCCTCAGAGGAGGGCTGATAAGGCTGCATACTGCCGCCGCTGGTCAGGTTCGCGCGAAAGTCTCCTTCGGCTCCGGTGCGAAGCATCGCGGCACATACCTGGCCGCCGACCACCTGCAGGCGCACATCTCTCCCGCGGCTCGTGGCGATGAATTCCTGCATGAGGAAAGGCTTCGCGCCGATCCGCCGTACGATCGCGTCCAGAGCTTCCCGGTTTTCTGCGAGATAGACCTGCCAGCCGAAGGAGCCGAAGCATTCCTTGACGACCATAGGATATCCCAGGATGTCCTCAGCCGCGTCAAGGAAAGAGAAGTCGGTGTAGCCGACCGTATCGTAGGTCATCGGAGCAACCAGCGTTCTCGGCTGCGGAAGATGCGCCTCGGCCAGAGCCAGATGGGTTCTGGACTTGTCATCGCAGACCTCGATGGCTTCAGAAGAATTCATCAGCCGGCAATTCTGTGCCTCGAGATACGAGGCGAGGCGTACATCCTTGTCCCAGAAGAGAATCTTCTCCGGCAGATCCGGAATCACATCTCCCGGAATCAGGCGAAGCGCGGTATTCGGAACCGGAAGGAGGCGTACCCCGCGCTCCTTCGCAGCCCGCACCAGCCACTCGATATGCTCCGAGAACTTGCGTGTGTTCAAAAACCCGTTATAGATGACCCAGGGATCGCATCGCAATGATGACATGTCAACCTCTTTCTCCCGCGGAATCATTATGACTCCGAGGAACCGTTCTGAAGGAAAGCTTCAAACTCTTCTTTCGTCATCAGGACCTTCCGGGGTTTCGTGCCCTCTTCCGGGCCGACCACGCCTGCGTCGGCCAGCTGGTCCATGATACGCGCCGCCCGGTTGAATCCGATGCGGTAGATGCGCTGGAGGTTCCCGATGGAAGCCTTCTGCTTCTCGATGATGAATCTTCCGGCTTCAGCGAAATACTCGTCACGCCCATCATCCGGCGCTTCGCCTGCCTTGGCCGCCGCCGCGTTGGTCTCGGCAACCGAAGGCACACCCTGCTCGATCTGGGCCGCGATATCCTTGCTGTAGGACTGCTGGCCCTTCTGGTTTGCGCAGAAATCTACGACCTTCTGCACTTCCTCGTCCGAGACAAAGGCGCCCTGGATTCGAACCGGCTTCGGGAAGCCGCTAGGGAAGTACAGCATGTCGCCTTTGCCGAGGAGCTTCTCTGCTCCGCTTCCGTCCAGGATCGTCCTGGAATCGATCGCGGAAGATACCGAGAAAGCGATTCTCGAAGGGACATTTGCCTTGATCAGGCCGGTGATGACATTGACCGAAGGCCTCTGCGTCGCGAGGATCAGGTGCATGCCTGCCGCACGCGCCATCTGAGCCAGCCGGCAGATCGCGTCCTCGACCTCGCTCGGCGCAACCATCATCAGGTCCGCAAGCTCGTCCACGATGATGACGATCTGCGGCATGTGCTTGTAGTCTCCGCGCTCCTTCGACTTCATGGCCTCCCATTTCTTGTTGTAGCCCTTGAAGTCGCGGACGCCGAGCTCTGCAAAGAGCTGGTAGCGCTTGGTCATCTCCAGCACGGCCCAGTTCAGAGCCGCGGAAGCCTTCTTCGCGTCGGTCACGACAGGGATCAGCAGGTGCGGAATCCCGTTATAGACACTGAGCTCCACCATCTTCGGGTCGACCATGATGAACTTGACGTCATCCGGATGGGCCTTGTAGAGGATGCTCATGATAATCGTATTGATACAGACGGATTTGCCGGAACCGGTTGCGCCTGCGATCAGCAGGTGAGGCATCTTGGCGATATCGCCGATGACCACGGAGCCTCCGATATCCTGGCCGACGCCGAACGAGATCGGCGACTTCGCGTTCAGGAATTCAGGGCTCTCCAGGAGTGTGCGCAGCATGACCATGGAATTGGTCTTGTTCGGCACCTCGATACCGACTGCGGCCTTACCCGGGATCGGTGCTTCGATACGGATATCGGTCGCCTGAAGATTCATCTTGATATCGTCCGCCAGAGACGTAATCCGGCTGATCTTCACACCGACCTCCGGCTGCAGCTCATATCTTGTAACCGAAGGGCCGCAGCTGACATTGGTCACCGTGACACCGACACCGAAGCTCTCCAGTGTGGACTGAAGCTTGCGGGCCGTTTCCTCGAGCTCGCGGTTGGACGTGCCTCCACCGCCTCCCTTCGGCCGGCTAAGCAGCGATAACGGCGGGAATTTATACTCGATCTTCGGCTGTTCTTCGATCGTCTGGTCGATGGACTTCGTCAGGTCAAGGATCTCATCCTTGCTGCTCTCGCGGTGCTCCTT
>JAFPYK010000056.1 GCA_017412265.1 Lachnospiraceae bacterium | reverse complement strand
CTACGCGGTGACGACTCCTGCGACCTGTGAGGAAGCCGGTGTCGGAACCTGGATGAGTGCGGAGTTTGAGGACGAGGCATTTGCGGTTCAGACGAAGACCGTGGAGATCCCTGCGATCGGCCACGACTGGGGCGATCCGGTCTGGAGCTGGGCGGAGGACCACAGCGGCGCAACGGCGACATTTACCTGCAGGAACGATGCGGAGCACGTGGAGACGAAGACTGCATCGGTCACGGAGGCAGAGGGAACCGGCGAGGACGAAGGCTATCTCATCTACACGGCGGCGGTGACCGGGCCGGACGGCAAGGCCTATACGGATGTCGTGAAGGTGGAGAAGCCTGTTGCGAAGGAGATCGTCCGTGTTTACGGAAGCACCAGGTATAAGACGGGGCTTGCGATTGCGGACGAGATCAAGAGAGAGGCCGGCATCGATAAATTCGACTCGATCATCCTGGCGACAGGACAGGAATTCGCGGATGCTCTGGCGGGCAGCTATCTGTCCTACAAGAAGAACGCGCCGATCGTCCTGACGAGAGAAAAGGACGTGAACCTGGTCAACGCTTATATTCAGGAAAACCTGAAGGAGGGCGGTACGGTCTATGTCCTCGGAGGAGAGAAGGCGATGCCGGAGACGTGGCTGACCGGCCTGGAAGACATCGATGTCCGGAGGCTTGCGGGCGGTACCAGATACGCGACGAACCTGGAGATCATCAAGGAAGCAGGCGTGGCTGCCGGTGAGGAGATCCTGATCTGTACGGGAGTGAATTATGCGGACAGCCTGTCGGCGGCCTCGACGGGCAAGGCGCTGTTCCTGGTGAACGAAACGCTCACGAAGAAGCAGAAGGAGATGCTGCAGAGCCTGGCGGAGCAGGGATGCACATTCACGATCCTGGGCGGTGAAAATGCAATCACTCTGGAGACGGAGGGCCTGATCCGCGAGGTGGTCGGAGATGCCCTGGCACAGGACAGAATCGCAGGAAGCACGAGATACAGAACGTCGGTGCTGATTGCGGAGCGGTATTTCCCGGATGCGAAGAACATCGTTCTGGCGGTGGGCGATAACTATCCGGACGGTCTGTGCGGCGGAATGCTTGGCGTTGTGCGCCAGGCGCCGATCGTCCTGACGCTGGAAGGCAAGGCCAAGGCTGCCAAGGACTATGCGGCGGCGCGCGGCATTCACAGCGGTATCGTGCTCGGCGGCCCGAAGCTGATCAGCGACGAGATGGCGAGATCGATTCTGGATGTGGATGAGAGCGTGGAGGTGACGGAGTTCTACTACAAGTAATTGCAGAGAATTCTCCGGAATAACTTATCAGAAGAGCGCTGCCCTCACGGACGCAGAGTCCCGGGGGGCGGCGCTCTTTTTCACACGATATTGCCTTGCCCCTTGCCTTGCTCTGTGCTAAAATAAAGGCATCTGAAGAAGGATCGGACGAAGGGTTCGGGAGAGACCGGGGGTTCCGGCGCCGAAGGGGCAAGAGCGAAAAACTTTCTGGCAAAAGTACCGAATCTGGACGAAACTCCGGAAAGTCATGATGATGACACCGAAGAAGCAATCGGCGGGGCCGCAGGGCCTGCCGAGAATCTTTCAGGTGAAAAGAACGGGGCGCACTGCGGCAGCAGTGCGTCCTTTTT
>JAFPYK010000055.1 GCA_017412265.1 Lachnospiraceae bacterium | reverse complement strand
CCGATGGCCGTCACGGGGAAATATTTCGCAAGAGCCGCCAGATCCTCCGGCGATTTCCCTGCACCGCACTGTTCCAGGACATTGGCCGCCTTCTCAGGGAGAATTCCGAGAAATGCGCCGGCAGCTGACTCCTGTGATGCCGAGACACCGCGCCGCGCAAGTTCGGCGGCGAGCTGTCCGGAGGTCATCTCGGGGACAAAATCGACGGTGACGGGGAGCTCTCCGCTCTCCGACCGCCCGACATAGCGCGAGAGCTGGAAGGCGGGAATGCCGGACAGGCTGTCCTTCGCAAACTGGACTTCTCCGGACTCCGTATAAGAGTCAAATCCGTCCCTAAGACGCAGGGAAGCCTGCACTCTCACACCGTTTAACGCGGAGAAGAGCGCCTGCTCCTTGCAGCGGATCCCCGTCAGTGCGGGAGAAAGCTTCGTTATGGGAAGCCCGAGCGACTCTGCCAGCCGGTACCCGGCTCCGTCTGCGCCGTAGACCGGCGAAGCCTTGCCCCCGGCCGCGAGAACGACGCAGGAGGCCTCGTAGGGATAATTGCCGGAATAAACCAGGAAGCGCCCGTCCTCTCTGCGGATGGAGGTCACCTCGGTGTTAAACCGGAACTTCACCGGAGACACGGCGCGCTGGCAGGCATTGGTCAGCGCCTGAAGCACCGCCCGGGCCTGCTCGGCCATCGGATAGAGGTAGCCTCCCCGGCTTCGCGCCGGGATCCCGAGACGTTCGAAGATCTCCACGGTCTCAGCCGCAGGGACACCGGAATAGATCTCCCACGCCAGGTCCGGCGTATCACTCCGGTAGCAGGAAGGCTCCTGCCTCAGATTCGTGAAATTGCACCGCCCGTTTCCGGTGGCGAGGAGCTTGCGCCCCGGCTGTTTCATTTTCTCAAGAACCAAAACCGAAGCACCCGCCTCGGCCGCCGTCAGGGCAGCCATCAGCCCGGATGCTCCGGCACCGATGATTATGATATCCGTCATGTAGGTCTCCTCGTCAGATCAGACGAAGCTTGCTGAGAATCCTGACGATCCGCCCGCCCATCGGGAAGTCCAGCAGCTCCTTGCGGGTGAAGCACCTCAGCAGGCAGAGCATGATGACATAGACCAGGATGGCGAAGAGGATCGAGAACAATACCGCGATCGCGTTGCTTTTCACCAGAAGGTAGACCAGCTGGTACATGCCCCAGGCCACGATGCCCATGGCCGCGGAAGAGATCACGGGGATGACAAAGGATCGGAAGAACTCCTGCTCATAGCCGATTTCCCTGCGAACCGCCAGCATGTTCAGGACGGATACGATCAGAGGAAATGTGATGTTGACGATGACCAGGGAGAAGATCCCGAGGTTCGTAAATCGAAGCAGAAGGGCCACGAACGCGAGGTTGACGGCAAGCGAAATCGCGGAATGGCGGACCGGCAGATTCATCCGGTTCAGCCCCTGCAGCACGCCGTTGTAGACGGTGGAAAGCGCATAGAATACGACCGCGAAGGCGCCCCAGCGCAGAATCGTGTAGGCGACGTCCGTGTTGCTCCGAAACAGCAGGTCGATCAGAGGCCTTGCAAGGACCGAAAGCCCGACAGACGCAGGAATCGCGATCATCATGTTGAACTTGACCGCGCTGCGGATCTTGCCGTGAATGGCGCCGCGGTCCTTCTGGACCAGAGAGGCCACGATCGAAGGCACCATGGCGGTCTCCACGGCCTGCGAGATGGCGATCGGCACATTGATCAGCGTACGGTATTTGCTTCCGTAGATGCCGGTCAGCGTGCTTCGAAGGGTCTCTTCCATCCCCTTGGCGGCCATGATCTTGTTAAAGAGCAGGTTGTTTAACACACCGCTGATCTGATAGATCGTCTGCGCCAGAATTACGGGGATGATCGTCATGATCAGGATCTTGAAGATCATGCCCCAGGATTCTTCATCGAGAACGCCGGAAGCGGCTTCCTCCCTCTCCTGCCGCCGGATCTGCCTGCGAAGCGTCGGGCGGAACATGAAGAAGACCGCAGCCAGGAAGAGCATCGCAACGAAAGCGCCGGAGAATGTGCCCAGCGTCGAACCGGCTGCTCCGTAAGAGAACACGTCGGGATCGTCGGCATATTTCTTCATCAGGATGGCCGCCGCGCCGACGCTGACGGCCGCATTGACGATCTGCTCCAGGATCTGGGACAGCGCCGTGGGGATCATCGTATGCTTGCCCTGGCAGAAGCCTCGCAGCACGCCCAGCACCGCACACACGAAGATGGTCGGAGCCAGAACCCGCAGAGGAATCACGACGCCCGGCATCTGGAAGAGCTTCTCCGAGATGAAACGCGCGCCGAAGAAGATAATCAGGCTCATCAGGAGCCCGCTTGCCACGGCGAAGAAAAATGCGCACACAAAGATCCGGTAAGACTCCCGGTACTTCTTCTGGACCTCCCGTGCCGCCATCAGCTTCGAGACAGCCAGAGGAAGACTGTAGGAAGAAAGAATCAGGGCAATATTATAGATCTCGAAAGCGATCTGGTAATAGCCGCTTCCCTGTTCCCCGATGATATTGGTGACAGGGACACGGTATAACAGGCCGATGATCCGGACAACAATGCCCGATACGGCCAGGATCGACCCCTGTGCGAGAAAGTCTTTGCCGCTTCTGCGGCTCTTGCCTCTGCTTTTCTCTGCCATAAAAACGCCTCCATGCCGGGACGCAGAACGCCCCGGCATCTTGTGTCTGTTGTTATTGCTGATGTGCCCGGATTACGGCTCGATCTTCAGGCCGTCCAGCTCCTCCTTGGGATAGAGGGCGATGAAGGTCTTGCCGGGGTTGATGGTGAGGAGGTTCCCGTCCTCATCATAGTACTTCATGAACTGCTTGGATTCATGCTTCTCCCAGGTGATCGGCACACATTTGCCGTTGGTGATATAGTAGCCCTTACCCGTGTTGTCTTCGGTCTCGAAATTGACGTGGCCTTCCTTATCTACAACAGAGTGAGGGGCGATCTGGATGATGATATTCTTGAAAGCCAGCTGCTCCTTGGTCGTCTTATCGATGTGCTTGCTTCCGAAGGAGTAACGCATGTAGAGCTTCTTCTCGGCATCGTACTTGAAATACGGCTGCGCATAGTTGGAGAAATGAAGCTTCACGGTGTTCGCGTCATCGCCCTTGGCCAGATCCGTATCTTCATGATAGAAGGTGAAATGGTTGCCCAGGTCCTTCACTTCCGTGCGGTAGCCCATCTTCTCAATGCCCTTCATGATGCGGGCATAGCTGGTAAATGCGTTGTGCGGCATCTTGATGGAGTTGTCACGGTAGAAAACCGTAGAGCCGATCCCGTCGGTACCGCTTAAGTTGTTGACCTTCAGCTTCTTGATGCGGTCCGCGGCGAGGTTGCTGTCGCCGTAATGAACCAGGATCGCGTCATACTCCTGAGAGATGCTGACATAGTCATGACGCACGCTTCGCACAGAACCGATGCGCTCATCGTCGAAATCCTCGAACACGCCCATCAGACGGGTGATGCCGCCCTCGACCAGCGTCTCGTAGAGAATCACGGCCTTGCTCGTGCCGTTCTGCGGAACAACGACCTTGATATTGCTGATCATGATGCAGATCGGACGTCTCTTTCCGATCTCCTCCTTCACCGGAAGGCCGGTCAGCTTGCTCCAGACCATGCCGTCCTCCAGCGGATAAGGATCCTCGGTCGTCGTCTCCTCGGTTGTGGTCTCCGCGGTCGTCGTCTCCGTGGGTGTCTCCTTCTTGGTCGTGGTTTCAGCAGTCGTGGTCTCGGTTGTCGTGGTCTCCTCCTCCTGCTTCTTGCCGCACGCGCCGCAGAGCATGCTCAGGACCAGCACCAGACAGATGACTCTCATGAACTTTTTCATAGGTTGCCTCCTTGTTTCTATTAGCAGGTCTCCCCGCCGCGGACGATTCCCAGTCGGTCCAGAACCGCCCGTTGTTTTTCCTCCATAACCAGCCGTTCCTCGTCTTCCATATGGTCATAGCCGCATAGATGCAGCAGGCTGTGGACCACCAGGAAGGCAAATTCACGGCGTACGGAATGACCGTACTCTTCTGCCTGTGACAGGACACGGTCAATATTCAATACAATATCGCCCAGGACCAGCTCCCCGGTCACCGGGTCAAATACTTCGTCCTCTTCGCTCAGAAAAGAGAAGTCGCCGGGCGTCTCATACTCCAGCATCGGGAAGGACAGAACGTCGGTAGGGACGTCCAGGTCCCTCGCCTCCCGGTTGATCTCCCGGATCCCCTCCGAATCCGTAAACAGGACGGAGATCTCGGCCTCATACTCCAGCCCTTCTTCTCCGAGGACCTCCTCCGCCAGCTCTTCGATCAGCGCCTCGGCGTCGAAGGAAAAAGGCTGCTCTTCGTAGGAATTCTCAATCTCCCAGGTACAGATGACAGACATCAGTCCGTTCCTTTCTCCGCGGGTTTCCTGCGGAAATGTGCCTGCGCGGGCACGGGCCGTCCGGTACTCTTGCGTCCGGCCTTCGCCGCCTCGTAGGCGTCATAGGCTTTGACGATCTTCTGCACCAGCGGATGGCGGACGACGTCAGCCGCGGTCAGATAAGAAAATGCGATATCGTCGACATCCCGGAGCACCTTGCAGGCCTCGTCCAGTCCGGAGATCTGCCCGGCCGGAAGGTCCTTCTGGGTCAGGTCGCCGGTGATGACGACCTTGGAGCCGAAACCGATTCGGGTCAGGAACATCTTCATCTGCGCCGGCGAGGTGTTCTGTGCCTCGTCCAGGATGATAAATGCGTTGTCCAGGGTCCGTCCTCTCATATATGCCAGAGGAGCGACCTCGATGAGGCCCTTCTCGGAATTCTTGACGAAATTCTCGGCGCCCATGATCTGGTAGAGCGCGTCATAGAGCGGGCGCAGGTAAGGATCGACCTTGCTCTGATGGTCGCCGGGCAGGAAGCCCAGCTTCTCGCCGGCCTCGATCGCGGGACGCGTCATGATGATGCGGCTGACCTCGTCATTCTTAAACGCGGTGATCGCCATGGCCATCGCGAGGTAGGTCTTGCCGGTGCCCGCCGGCCCGATGCCGAACGTGATCATCTTCTCGCGGATCGCGTCGACATACTCCTTCTGGCCGAGCGTCTTCGGCTTGATCGGCTTGCCTTGGATGGTGTGGCAGATCAGGTCCCTGTCGATGGCCGAGATCGCCTCTTCCTTATTCTCCATGCACAGCGCGATGGCATAAGAGACGTTCTGCTCGGAGATGACATTGCCGTTCTTCGCCAGCTCCAGCAGCTGGTTAAGGACGCGCTCCGTCCGCTCGATGCCCTTGGGCTCTCCGATGATCTTCATGCCCCCGCTCCGGGAAATCATCGTGACCCGGAACGCTTTCTCGATGCGCTTGAGATTCGCGTCGAACTCGCCGAAGATATTCTGTTCGTGTTCTGCAGGAATCGTAAAACTCATTTCCTGTATGCTCATATACCGTCCTTGTCTTTCCGCCCCCGACACCTGTCCGGGGCCGTAAATACGTAGAAAGCCCCCAAGCAAACGCTCAGGGGCTTTTATCACTTATTTAAACTTGCGTTTTCTGGCAGCTTCGGATTTCTTCTTACGTCTCACGCTGGGCTTCTCGTAATGCTCTCTCTTCCGAATCTCCTGCTGGATACCGGCCTTCGCGCAGTTTCTCTTGAATCTGCGGAGAGCGCTGTCCAGAGTCTCGTTCTCTTTAACGATTACATTTGACATAGTCTCACACCTAACCTCCCTCCAGTTGTGGATTGTGCTGGTACAACTGTTTGGGTTCACATAATAGCACTAGAGTGTATTATATCAGATTCCGTGCAAGAGTCAAGACCTTTTTCAGTGTTGCCCCTTATGAAATTGTACCGTCAAAAAGGATCAGGAAAGCTGAGTCTTCAGAACTTCCGCAGCCTTCTTCAGCGCCTCGTCGATGCCAGCCGGATTCTTGCCGCCGGCCTGGGCCATGTTCGGCCTTCCGCCGCCGCCTCCGCCGACGCAGCCGGCGATCGCCTTGATCAGGTTGCCCGCATGCGCACCGGCCTTCATTGCGCCCTCGGTGGCCGTGACGATCAGGGAAGCCTTCTCGCTGCCCTCGCCGGAAGCCAGGACGACAACGCCCTCGCCGAGCTTCTCCTTGAGCTGGTCGCCCAGGGTGCGAAGCTCGTTCATCGCCACGTCGTTCATGCGAACAGCCAGCAGCTTGACGCCGCCGATCTCCTGCACCTGGTTCATGACATCGCCCATCGAGGAGCTGGCAAGCTTGTTCTTGAGCTTCTCATTCTCTGAGCGGGCGGCCTTGAGCTCGTCCTGCAGAGTCTCGATCCGGTGCTTTAACTGGGAAGGATCACACTTGCAGGCCTTCGCGAGATCCGCAAGCTGCGCTTCCAGTCCTCTGTAATAGGCGAAGACACCGTCGGAGGTCAGAGCCTCGATCCGGCGCACGCCCGCGGCGATTCCGCTCTCCGAGAGAATCTTGAAGGCAGAGATCACGCCGGTGTTGGCTACATGGGTGCCGCCGCACAGCTCGATGGAGAAGTCGCCCATGTTGACCACGCGGACGCTCTCGCCGTACTTCTCGCCGAACAGAGCCATCGCTCCGGTCTTCTTCGCTTCCTCCATCGTCATGACGGAAGTGTTCACCGGGAGGTTCGCAGCGATCTCGCGGTTGACCAGGTCTTCCACTTCCCGGAGTTCCTCGGCAGTCATCGCCTGGAAATGTGTAAAGTCAAAACGCAGATGATCCTGGTCCACCAGGGAGCCGGCCTGCTCGACGTGGGTGCCGAGAACCTGGCGGAGCGCCTTCTGAAGAAGATGCGTCGCGCTGTGGTTCTTGCAGGTCGCGCTTCTGCGGGCCTCATCTACGGTCAGCATCACGGTCTCGCCGGTGGAGAAACGTCCGTCCTCCACATATCCAACATGGCCGATCTTGCCGCCCTTTAAGTGGATCGTGTCGGTGACCACGAACGTCGCCTCCGTGGTGGAGATGATGCCCGTATCGGCCATCTGGCCGCCCATCGTGCCGTAGAACGGGGTCTCGTCCACGATGATGGTTCCCTCCTGGTCCTGCGTCAGCTCATCGACGATCGCGTCCTTGGTGGTCATCACCGAGATGCGGGACTCATGGGTGAGCCGGTCGTAGCCGACGAAGGTTGAAGTGATCTCCGGATCCAGCTCGTCATAGATTGTCGCGTCGGCGCCCATGTAGTTAGTCGTCTTGCGCGCGGCTCCCGCAGTGGTCCGCTGGACCTCCATGGCACGCTTAAAGCCGTCCTCGTCCACGGAGAAGCCCTTCTCCTCCAGGATCTCCTTCGTCAGATCCAGAGGGAAGCCGTAGGTATCATATAAGCGGAAGGCGTCGTCGCCGTTCAGGACGGTCTCGCCCTTCTCCGTCATCGCGGCCTCCAGATCCGAGAGGATCTCCAGGCCCTGGTCGATGACCGCGTGGAAATTGTTCTCTTCCTGCGTGATGACCTTGAGGATCATCGCGCGCTTCTCTTCCAGCTCCGGATATCCGTCTCTGGAGCCCTCGATCACGGTCTGCGCAAGCTCTGCCAGGAACCGCCCGGAGATGCCCAGGAGACGTCCGTGTCTCGCGGCCCGGCGAAGAAGCCGGCGAAGCACATAGCCGCGGCCCTCGTTGGAAGGCATGATGCCGTCGGAGGCCATAAATGTGACGGAACGGATGTGGTCGGTGATCAGGCGGATGGACATATCCTTCTTCGGATCGGTCTCATACTCCACGCCGGCCAGCCGGCAGACATGGTCGCGAAGAGACTTCACGGTGTCCACGTCAAAGAGGGAATCGACATCCTGGCACACCACAGCCAGACGCTCCAGGCCCATGCCGGTATCGATGTTCTTCTGGATCAGGTCGGAATAATTGCCGTGGCCGTCGTTGTCGAACTGGGAGAAGACGATGTTCCAGACCTCCATATAACGGTCGCAGTCGCAGCCGACCGTACAGGTGGGCTTGCCGCAGCCGTACTTCTCGCCGCGGTCATAATAGATCTCGGAGCAGGGGCCGCAGGGGCCGGAGCCGTGCTCCCAGAAGTTGTCCTCCTTGCCGAACTTGAAGATCCGCTCGGGGGCGATGCCCATATCCTCATG
>JAFPYK010000009.1 GCA_017412265.1 Lachnospiraceae bacterium | reverse complement strand
CGGGGCTGGAGAATCGCTCTGGCCAACCACGACCTGACCCCGACGCTGGTGGACGGCGAGACCGCCTACAAGCTGGTGCCTGAGCTCAAAAAGCACGGGCAGAAGGCGGTGGCCGGTGTCTGGATGCCTTCGCAAGGCAAGGTGCATCCGTACGAGGTGTGCGTCAAGCTCATCGAAAATGCCGCGAACAACGGCGCGAAGGTGTACTTCGACTGCACGGTGGGCGATGTGCTGGTGGAGGACGGCCAGGTCTGCGGTGTCGTGACGGAGAAGGGCATCATCAAGGCCCGCTATGTCATCGACGCGGCCGGCATCTACAGTGACGAGATCGCGGCGATGGGCGGCGACCGGTTCTTCACCTGCCATAACCGGCGGGGAACGCTGGTCATCATCGACAAGAACAAGGAGCCGATGTATTCGGCGCTGTGCGGACATTATACGCCGGCATTTTATGCCAGAAAGAACGTGGAGTCGAAGGGCGGCGGCATGGACTTCACACCGTCGAAGAACATCCTGATCGGACCTTCGGCCTTCGAGATCCCGGACAAGGAGAACATCGAGACCACGAGGGAGGACCTGGACTACGTCATGTGGCGCAACGAGAACCCGGAGGTGACCGAGAAGGATATCATCCGGATGTTCGCGGGCGCGAGACCGGCGGACTTCAAGGAGGACTTCATCGTGGAGATGTCGCTGGTGACGCACGGAATGATTATCGCGGGCGCGATCCAGTCGCCGGGTATCGGCTCGGCGCCTGCCGTGGCGGAGATGGTCGAGAACATCCTGAAGGAGGATCTGGAGGCCCAGGGAACGCCGCTTGAGAGGCGCGAGGACTGGGATCCGTATCTGCCGCCGAAGGTGCATTTCGCAGACCTGTCCCGCGAGGAGCAGGACGCGCTGATCAAGGAACGGCCGGAGTACGGGCGCATCATCTGCCGGTGTGAGACGATCACGGAAGGGGAGATCCTGGACGCGATCCATTCGCCGGTGGTGCCGACGACGATCGAGGCGATCAAGCGCAGGACCAGGGCCGGCATGGGCCGGTGCCAGGGCGGCTTCTGCCAGCCGAGGGTGCTGGAGATCCTGGCCAGAGAGCTGGGCAAGGACTGGGTTGACATCCATCTGAAGGGCCGCGGTTCCAACGTCCTGAAGACAGAGAACAGAGGGGGGACGGAAGAATGAGAGAATTATGCGTGGATATCGCTGTGATCGGCGGCGGTCCGGCCGGACTGGCTGCGGCGCTGGAAGCGAAGCGCCAGGGCATGGAAAAGGTGCTGGTCATCGAGCGTGATTTTCAGCTGGGAGGCATCCTGCCCCAGTGCATCCATGACGGCTTCGGTCTCCACCGGTTCGGGGAACGGCTGGCGGGCGCGGAGTATGCACAGCGATTTATCGACGAGGTGGCGAAGACAGACATCCAGGTGTGCTTAAACACGATGGTTCTGGAGATCAACGGTCAGAAGGAGCTGTACGCCTGCAACAGCCAGGACGGCATCCTGCATGTGAAATGCGGGGCGATCATCCTGGCGATGGGCTGCCGGGAGAGAACCGGGGCGCAGATCCTGCTCTTCGGCTACCGGCCGAGCGGCGTGATGACCGCGGGCAGTGTGCAGCGCTACATCAATATCGAGGGATACCTGCCCGGCAAGAAGGCGGTGATCCTGGGCTCGGGCGACATCGGCCTGATCATGGCCCGCCGGATGACGCTGGAGGGCATCGAGGTCGAGGGTGTCTATGAGGTGATGAAGGAGCCCGGCGGCCTGACGAGAAATATCGTGCAGTGCCTGGAGGACTACAACATCCCGCTGCACCTGAACCACACGGTGGTGCGCGTGCACGGCAAGGAGGCCCTGACGGCCGTCACGGTGGCGGAGCTCGACGCGGAGCGCAAGCCGATCCCGGAGACGGAGCGGACGATCCCCTGCGACCTGCTGGTCCTGGCGGTCGGCCTGATCCCGGAAAATGAGCTGTCGGTCAAGGCGGGCGTGGAGCTGGATCCGAAGACACGCGGGCCGGTGCTTGACGAGGAATTCATGACGGAGGTCCCGGGCATCTTCGCCTGCGGCAACGTCTCGGTGGTCTTCGACCTGGTGGACTATGTGTCTCTCTCCGGAGAGATCGCGGCCCGCGGCGCGGCGAAGTATGTGCGCGAGGGATACGCGGATACCGGGCATGTGCCGGTCGAGGTGAAGGGCAACGTGAATTTCGCGGTGCCGCAGAGAATCCGGAAGGGAAGCGACGCGAAGAAGGTGCAGTTCTTCCTGCGCGTGAAGCACTCCCAGAAGGGAGCCAGGCTGAACTGCCTGGCGGACGGGGCCGAGGTGAAGAAGCGGGCCTTCAACCGGGTGGTTCCTCCGGAGATGGTCTCGTTCGAGGCGGAGCTTCACGCCGCGGATTCGGTTGTGCTGGAAGTAGAGGAGGAGTGAGTTATGGCTGAGAAAACATTTACCTGTATTGTGTGCCCGATGAGCTGCAGCATTACGGTGAAGGAGACGCCGGAGGGCCTCTCGGTGACCGGCCATACCTGCAAGAGAGGCGAGGCGTTCGCGCGCGATGAGTTCACGGCGCCGAAGCGGATGTTTACCTCTACGGTCGTGGTGGAGGGCGGTGTCGTACGCCGGCTTCCGGTGATCACTTCCGCGGAGATTCCGAAGGAGAAGATGGCGGAGTGCCTGAAGGAAGTGTACCAGGTGAGGGTGAAGGCCCCGGTGAAGTGCGGCGACGTGGTTGTGCCGGATCTTCTGGGGCTGGGCGTGAACCTGCTGGCTTCCAGGGATGTGGATGCTGTTTGATCTTGTGTGGAGAGGCAGGCCGGCAGTGGCCTGCCTCTGCTTATATGCGGGACAGGGTGTGGACAAAGGTGTGCGCTTATTGTACAATATACTGTATAAAGGCAAATGAAGGGCGGCCGGATGAGCGGCCGGGATTGTGAAGATACGGAGTACACTATGAGAATCATCGTCTGTTTTAAAGTGACCCAGGACCTGGAATCGGTGATGAAGCGGGACTGGGAACAGGCAAGCCTGGAAGCATTTGACATCAGCTACACGCAGAAGGAGCTGAACTGTTATGACGAAGCGGCCCTGGAGGCAGCCCTGCGGCTTCAGGACGCGCTGCGCGCTTCCGGGGAGGAGGCCGTGGTGGACGCGGTGACGATCGGCAACGGCAATTATGACATTTTTTATAAAAATATGTTCGCGGTGGGCGTGAACCAGATCTTCCAGATCCACACCGAGGAGGACCTGACGTGGCGGCCGGACGCGGTGGCGGGGCTGCTCGCGGAGGCGGCGCAGCCTTACGACGCAGTGTTCATGGGCTGCAAGAACGCGATGGGCGAGAACGGCCTGACACCGTACCTGCTGGCCGGAAGGCTGGGAAGGCCGTGCCTGAACCAGGTGATCTCCGTGAGATGCGCGGAGGGCGGCCTGCGGGCGGTCTGCGAGAGGGACGCGGGAGAGCTGCACGCGACGGTGCGGCAGCCCGCGGTGTATGCGTTCGGCAATTCGGACACGCCTTATCTGAGGGTCGCGACGCTGCGGGAGAAGCTTGCGGTGAAGGGAAAGAAGGCGGAGCATCTGGAGCGGAGCCCGGAGGGGAAGGAAGGATTCCGGGCGTGCAGGCTCTTCCAGGAATCGCTGGTGAAGGAGTGCACGTTCCTCGAGGGCGAGAGCGCGGAGGAGAAGGCAAGAGGGCTTCTTGACACCCTGAGGAAGGAGAAACTGGCATGAAGATCGTGGCTGTCATTCGTGAGAGTTCTGCCCAGGTGCAGAATCAGATCTATGCGCTGGCGGAGAGCATCCGTCCTCTGGGGGGAAGCGCGCAGCTGATCTATCTGAGGAAATGTGAAGATGCGGGGGAGCTGCCGGACTTCAGGGGATATGAGAAGGTGCTGGCGGTGCGCCCGAAGGGGACGCTGCCGGAGGATCCGGAGGTCTGGGCAGACGCGGCGGAGATGTTCGTGAAGCCGGACGAGGAGGTCCTCGCGGTCCTTCCCGCGACGATGGAAGGAAGCGAGGCGGCCGCGCTGCTGGCCGGGCGCCTGGGCTGCGGATGTCTGTTAAATGTGAAGACGCTGCGGCAGAGCGAGGAGGGCCCGGTGTTATCGAGGCCGGCGTATTCCAACAATCTGACGGTGTCGTTCGTGCCGGAGAGCCTTCCGGCGGTCTGCTCGGTGACGGTGCAGCCGGCGGCGGAGGTGCCGGAGGGCGAGGCGCCCGCGGTGGAGGAAGTGCAGCTTGCCGAAGCGTATGAGGAGCCTTCGTGGCTTGAGGATGCGGAGATCATCCCGAGGGCCGAGGAGGAAGGCATCACGGCCGCGAAGCGTGTGGTCGTGGCCGGAAGAGGCGTCGGCAGCCGGGAGAAGATCCCACAGATGCAGGAGCTTGCAGAGGCGCTGGACGCGCGTCTCGCAGCGACAAGGCCGGTGGTTTATGACGGCTGGGTGGACAAAAGCTGCATGGTCGGCGCGTCCTCTGCGATCATCGCGCCGGAGCTCTGCGTCGTGATGGGCGCTTCCGGTGCCGCGGCATTTGCGGCCGGCGTGGAGAAGAGCAAGTACCTGGTGGCGGTCAATAACGATCCTTCGGCGGCGGTCTTCCGGATCGCGGACCTGGGGATCGTCGAGGACTGCAACGCGCTGGCGGAGGCTCTCTTGAGAGAACTGGGAGGCGAGAAAGTCGGATGAAGAAGTTTGTGGAAGCATATTCGGACCGGTATGAAGAATACCTGCGCGACGAGTCGAGGTATACCGGTTCTTGTGAGGAGATCTCGTTCCCGGATACGGTGGAGGCGATGGCGGAGACCGCGAGGGAGTGCCTGAAGCAGGGGCGGAGTGTGACCGTGCAGGGCGCGCGGACCGGGCTGTGCGGGGCGGGTGTGCCCGCGGGAGGGCACCTGCTCTCGACGGAGAAGCTGGAGCGGCTGGTATCGGTTACGGAGGAAGACGGAAGGACGCTGGTGTGCGTGGAGCCCGGAATGCGGCTGAGCGCGCTGGCGGCGGAGCTTGCGGCGAGAAGGTCCGGAGCGGCGTTCCTGCCGAATCCGACCGAGACGACGGCGACCGTCGGAGGCGCATTTGCCTGCAACGCGAAGGGGCCGAACGGGCTGCTCTACGGCAGCGTGGGCGACCGGACAGCGGAGGCGGAGATCCTGCTGGCGGATGGTACGGTGATGAAGCTGAGACGAGGCGAGGCGGTGCTGCGGAACGGTGCATGTACGCTCCCGGACGGGCGTGAGCTGCGCGTCGAGGGACTTCCGGCGGATGCCGGCGGCTACAGCGGGCTTCTCTCCCTGCATGAGGGAGAGGATCTCCTGGACGTCTTCGCGGGAAGCGAAGGGATGCTGGGCATCGTGCTGAACCTGACGCTGGAAGCGAGGAAGCTTCCCTCCGAGCAGTGGGGCATCGTGTTCTTCTTCGGAGAGGAAGGCGACCCGCTGGGCTTTGCAGAGGCTGCGGCCGGGGCGCAGGAGGAATTCCCGGGAGATACGAGGCTTGCGGTCGGAGAGTATTTCCATGAGACCGCGCTGTCGATGGTTGATTCGATGAGGAGCACGATCCAGGGCCTTGCGGCGCTGCCGGATTTCCCGGCAGGAACGCGCCAGGCGGTCTATCTGGAGGTCTGCGGGGAGTCGGAAGACGACGTGGGCGAAGCGCTGATGATGCTTCTGGAGCTGTTCACGGAGTTCGGAGGAAATGAGGACGATACCTGGGCAGGGACCGGAGCCGCCGAGATGGAGAAGTTCCGGCTGCTGCGGCACGCGGCGCCGGAGGCGGCTAATGTGCGGGTGAGTGAGGCAAGGCTCGCCTGCCGGGAGATCACGAAGCTGGCGGCGGACTTCACCGCGCCTGCGGAGTGCCGGAGGGAGCTCGTGGAACTCTATGAGAGCGGGCTTGCCGGGACCGGGCTCGCCGGGTCGATCTTCGGGCATGTGATCGAGAACCGGATGCATGTGAATGTATTTGCCGGGAACGAGCAGGAATACCGGGCCGGAAGGGAGCTGCTGGCTTCCTGGGCGCGGGCGGTTGCCGGCATGGGCGGATGCGTGATCTCGGAGAACGGTGTCGGGAAACTGAAGCGGGAACTGCTGCGGGAGAGTGCGGACCCGGGAAGGCTTGAGAGGGCGCGGGCAGTGAAGGAGTTCTTCGACCCGAAGGGACTGCTCAACCCGGGAAATCTCTTCTGATGAGGCGTGAGCAACAAGAGCGATTCTAGACGAGGAAATGTGATGAAGATTGCGGTATGTGTCAAGCAGGTGCCTGCGTCGCAGGACGCGAAGATGGATCCGGAGCGCGGGACGCTGATCCGGGACGGGGCGGTGGCCACGAACCCGTATGACTTGTTCGCGGTGGAGGCGGCTCTTCGCATCCGGGAGCAGACCGGCGGCGAGGTGACGGCCTTCTCGATGGGACCGCAGAGCGCGGAGAAGACGCTCCGGGACGCCATCGCGATGGGGGCGGACCACGGGGTGCTCATCAGCGACCGGGCGTTCGCGGGCGCGGATGTCCTGGCCACGTCCTACACGCTCTCCCAGGCACTTGCGGCCAAGGGACCATTTGACCTGATCGTCTTCGGCCGGCAGACCACCGACGGGGATACGGCCCAGGTCGGGCCCGCGGTGGCGGTCCATCTGGGGCGCCCGTATCTGTGCTGGATTCAGGAGCTGATCGGCTGCAGCGAGGAGGAGATCCGGGTTCGCTGCTCGGGCAGCCGCGGCGATCTGGAGTGCGGCATCCGCCCGCCCTGCGTCATCTGTGTCGACAAAGGCATCGGGCAGCCGAGGATCCCTGCGCTGAAGGCAAAGCTGGCCGCGAAGAAGGCGCCGCTGGAGTGCCTGTCCGCGGCGGATCTGCCGGATCAGGACCCGATGCACTACGGGCTGGAGGGATCTGCGACCCGGGTTGAGAAGATCTACCCGCCTTACCGCGGGGAGAAGGGCTTCCGCCTGCAGGGGAGCATGGAAGAAAATGCGGACCGTGTGAGCCGGTGGCTTTCGCTGGCGGCAAACGGAGAATACGAGGGAATACGATGGGAAGAGTCCATGTAAATGAAGAGCTCTGCGTCGGCTGCGGCGCGTGTGTACAGGCGTGCCTCTTCGGAGCCATCGAGCTGGAGGAGAAGGCCCGCATCACAGAGGCCTGCCGGGGCTGCGGCTCCTGTGTCAGCGTATGTCCCTGCGAGGCGATCGAGGAAGAGAGCCGGAAGGCTTCCGGCAAGGATCTCGGCAGCTGGCGGGGCGTGATGGTGTTCGCCCAGCAGGAGGGCGGGCGGCTGCATCCGGTCTTCTACGAGATCCTGGGGAAGGCCAAGGAGCTGGCTGCGAAGCTTAAGGAGCCGCTCTATGCGGCCGCGATCGGGTCCGGCGTGAGAGATGAGGAGTTCGCGGGGCTCGGGCTTGACCGGGTCTATTGCTACGACGATCCATGCTATGAGGATTTCCGGGGCGACGTCTTCGGGCCTGCGCTCTGCGCGTGCATCGAGCAGGTGAAGCCCGCCATCGTGCTCTACGGGGCGACGATGGAAGCCAGGGCGCTGGCGCCTTACGCGGCAGTGAGGTTCCACACGGGGCTGACCGCGGACTGCACCGAGCTTGCCATCACGGAGAACGGGCTGCTCCTTCAGACGCGCCCGGCCTTCGGCGGCAATATCATGGCCAATATCCTGACGGAGGATGAGAGGCCGCAGATGGCGACCGTCCGGGAGAAGGTGTTCCGGAGCCTGGCCAGGGAGAAATCGGGCTTTCCCGAGATTATAAGGTGCAAAGCGCCGGAAACCGCGTCAGAGATTGACATTTACCGGCGTTACCCGGCAGAAAACTTTACAGATATTGCAGATTCCGATATAATAGTTGCAGTAGGAAAAGGCGTGAAGCGCAAGGAAGATCTCCCGATGTTCCAGGAGCTGGCGGATCGGCTGGGGGCCGCATTTGCCTCTTCGCGCGCGCTGGTGGAGCTGGGCTGGATGCCGATCGAGCGGCAGATCGGCCTGAGCGGGCGCACCGTGAAGCCGAAGCTTCTGCTGACGCTGGGGATCTCGGGGTCCATCCAGTT
>JAFPYK010000054.1 GCA_017412265.1 Lachnospiraceae bacterium | reverse complement strand
TTCAGAGCATAGACGACAGGCTCCGGATCCTCCAGCAGGAACTGAAGCACCTTGCTCGGATCTACCGTATTCGTCAGCGCATTGTTCAGGTTGAACAGAGGAGAGAAGACATTATAGAAGACCAGGGTATCGTCGCCGAAGATTTCCTTGACTCTCTTCGCCTGCTTGACGCTCAGCTCAAACCAGGCATGATCTCTCGGAAGAGGCTTGATCAGATACAGATCCTCCGGCTTGTTCATGAAACGAGGATAGCTCGTGCGAGGCCGGAAGAACAGACCGTCGGTCATCATCTTAACGAAGTCCGGATCGAACTCTTCTTTAAACTTTCTGTGGCCCTCAACAGCCTTATCCAGAAGCTCCGGGAAATCAAGTCCCATGTTCATCTCCTGGTCAGACAGGAAATGAAACCAGAATCCCACAGGGATTCTCTCCACAGGCTCATTGTGGAACGCCTTCAAAACCAATTCTTTCTTATTCATACTTTCCTCCTGTGATGTATGTTGTACATTAAAATTGGGTTCCTGTTTCATGCGGCAGCTTGTCTGCCGGTCAATCCTGCGCAAAAAGCGCGTCAACAAATTCCTCCGCGTCAAATCTCTGCAGGTCGTCGATATGCTCGCCGACGCCGATGTATTTGACCGGAATGTCAAGCTCCTTCTGGATCGCGATCGCGATGCCGCCCTTGGCCGTCCCGTCGAGCTTCGTCACGACGATGCCGGTGATGTCGGTCACCTCGCCGAACTCTCTGGCCTGCATCAGTGCGTTCTGCCCGGTCGTCCCGTCAAGGACCACCAGCGTCTCCAGATGCGCCTTGGGGTACTCTCTCTCGATCACACGGTTGATCTTGCGAAGCTCCTCCATCAGGTTCTTCTTGTTATGCAGCCTTCCGGCCGTATCGCACAGAAGGATGTCGGTTCCGCGGGCCTTCGCGGCGCTCACTGCGTCAAATACCACGGCAGCCGGGTCAGAGCCCTCCTGCTGCGCGATGAAATCCGCGTCGGCGCGGTTCGCCCACTCCTTGAGCTGGTCGATGGCCGCCGCGCGGAACGTATCCGCCGCCGCGATCATCACCTTCTTGCCTCTCTGCCGGTACTGCGCGGCGAGCTTGCCCACGGTCGTCGTCTTGCCGACACCGTTGACGCCGATCACCAGCACCACAGATTTTACATTCTCGAAGTCAAAATCTCCCTTCTGGACCTTCATCTGCTGTTTGATGCTGTTGACCAGGAGCTTCTTGCATTTTCTGGCATCACGGATACCGTCCTCCGCGACCCGGTTCTTCAGAGCCTCAATGATCGCGGTCGTGGCATTGATGCCGAGATCCGACATGATCAGGACCTCTTCGAGATCGTCGAAGAAATCATCGTCGATCTCCTGCACACCGTTGAAGACCTCATCGATGCCGGAGACGATCTGATTCTTGGTTTTCGCAAGGCCGGCAGCCAGCCGGCCGAATAATCCTTTGGCCATAGTTCTTCCCTTTACTGTGTCAGCTGGTCATCGATCATATTGACCGAAACCATCGTCGAGACGCCCTTCTCCTGCATCGTGATTCCGTAGAGGACGTCGGCGGCCGTCATTGTGCCGCGCCGGTGCGTGATCACGATAAACTGGGTGGTCTCGCTGAGCTTCTTGAGATAATCCGCAAATCTCGTCACATTGTTGTCATCCAGCGCTGCCTCGATCTCATCGAGCAGGCAGAACGGCGAAGGCTTCAGGTTCAGGATGGCGAAAAGCAGTGCAATCGCCGTCAGGGCCTTCTCACCGCCGGAGAGCATACGCAGGTTCTGCAGCCTCTTGCCGGGCGGCTGGGCCGTGATCACGATACCCGCGGTCAGGATATCCTCTTCCTCCTGCAGCTCCAGCTTCGCGTCTCCGCCGCCGAAGAGCTCCCGGAACACCTCGTTAAAGGACCGGTTGATGTCCGCGAATTTCACGCTGAATATGCTCCGCATCTGATCGTCCAGCTCACGGATGATCGCCCGCAGCTTCTCCTCCGCCTCGACCAGGTCGTTGCGCTGGACGTTCATCGTCTCGTAGCGCTCCGACACGTCCTGATAGTCCTGGATCGCGTCGATATTGATCGAGCCGAGGTCATGGATGGATTTGCGCAGTTCGCCGACGCGCTTCTTCATCTGCGGCTGGCTCATGTCGGTCTCTGTGACTAGCGTGAGCGCGCGGTTGTAGGTGAGCTCGTAGGCCTCCCACATGTGATCCGAGAATCCCTGCAGGGCTGCCTGCGACTTCTCTTCCATGTTTGTGAGCCGGAAGACCTCCTTGTCAAGCGCATTCATCTGCTCGGCCAGGGCCTCTCTCTTCTCAAAGAAATCCTTCTGCCGCGCGGCGACGGTATTCTTGCGGGCGGAGAGATCTTCCACCTTCGCCTCAAGCGAAGCCTTCTCGGTCTCGCTCTCTTCTTCCTGGACATTCATCTGTGCCAGCTGTGCTTCGCGCTCGGTCTTTAACCGGACATTTTCCTCGATCGTCGATGCCAGCATCTCCGCCTCTTCGAGGAAATGCTGCGCCTCATCCTGAAGACGAGTCACCGATTCACGCGTATAGTTCAGCGTGTGCTCTCTGGCAATCACGACCTTCTCGCGTTCGTTGTGAGCCTCTGTGCACGATGTGAGCTGTTCCCGCAGCTCCGCCAGTCTCCGGTTGATCGCCTCGATCTTCTCATTCTCCGTCTGGTTTAACTGCTCGCGCTCTTCCTTCTCACTCTCCAGGGATCGGATCTCTTCCAGCAGCGCTTCGTGCTCCTCTTCCAGAACCGCATATTCCCGGCGGGTTTCTTCCATCATCCGGCGATGATGGTCCACCTGGGCCTCCCTCTGCTCGAGCTCGGTCTGGGCGACACGGATTCTCGTCGTCAGCTCCTGCGATGCCTGGCTGTTCTCCTCGAGAATCTCAAACCGGACCTTACGCTCTTCCTTCAGCGAGTTGATCTCATCACCGATCTTCTGCGTCTCCTTCGTCAGCCGGGAGATATTCTTCTTGATCTCATCCAGCTCTCTTCCTCTGGCGAGAAGGTTGCTCGAATTCTTGTAGGCGCCGCCTGTGATCGCTCCTCCGGGGGAGAGAACCTCGCCCTCCAGCGTCACGATGCGCAACGTAAACCGGTACTTCCGGGCGATCTCCAGCGCATGCTCCATGGTGTCTGCCACGAGGATTCTCCCGAGCAGATGATCCACGAGCTTCTCGTACTTAGGCTCCGCCTTCACAAGCTCCGCCGCAGTACCGACGACACCGGGCTCACGAAGCGCTTCCTTCTTCGTGAAGCCGCCGCTCCCCTTCACCGAATCCAGCGGCAGGAAGGTTGCGCGCCCGTAATGATTCTTCTTCAGATATTCAATCAGCTCTCTGGCAGCCGTTTCGGTCTCCGTCACCACATTCTGGATGCTTCCTCCGAGAGCCACCTCGATGGCTGTCTCATACGCTTTCTCAACCTCGATGACATCCGCGACGACACCGAGGATCCCCTTGACCTGGCCCTTGCGGCTCATCACCTGGCGGATCGCCCCGCCGTAGCCCTCA